>NZ_CALIJF010000076.1 GCF_938018035.1 uncultured Campylobacter sp.
TTAAAGAGCACGGCGAGCCTCTTTTCGATCCTGCTTTTTTTAAGCACGAAGGTGAAGCGCGCTAAAATTTTAGTGCCGCAAAGCATTGCTCTAAAGGCCTGCACAATCCCAAACTACGACGTCTATGCGGTAGATAGCCTAAGCGATGCGGTCAGATTTTTTTTAGACGAAGAATTTGCCGCAAGTAGGCTCATGCGAGAAACCCATCCGCTTTTTAAAAACGTCGTGGAGATTGACGGGCAAGCTTACGTCCCCAACCACGATTTTTCGCTCGATTTCAAAGACGTCAAAGGACAAAAGCGCGCCAAGCGCGCAAGCCTGATCGCCGCGTGCGGCATGCACAACATCCTCTTTGAGGGCAGCCCGGGCTGCGGTAAAAGCATGTGTGCAAAGCGGATAGCTAGAATTCTGCCTCCGCAGAGCCTAGGCGAAGTGCTGCTCTCGTGCGCCTACGAGTCGCTAAATAACAAAGACGTCGATTTCAGCGCGCTGCGCCCCTTCCGCTCGCCGCACCACACCAGCACGCGCAGCTCGATTTTCGGCGGCGGCAGTAGCGGCGCAAAGATCGGCGAGGTCGCGCTCGCAAACGGCGGCGAGCTGTTTTTCGACGAGCTGCCGCACTTCGGCAAGCAAATTTTAGAAAGCCTGCGCGAGCCGCTGGAGGATAATAGAATTTTGATTTCGCGCGTAAATTCCAAGGTCGAATACCAAACGAAATTTATCTTCGTCGCGGCGCAAAACCCCTGCCCGTGCGGAAATCTATTCTCCAAAAACCTCACCTGCACCTGCTCGCTAAACGACATCAGGCGCTACAAAAACACGATCTCCGCGCCGCTGCTCGATCGCATCGACATATACGTCGCGATGGACGAGACCGGCGCGGACGACAGAAGCGACGTTTGCAGCGAGGAGATGGCAGATGCGGTGCTGCGGGCGTTTCGCGCGCAAAAGGCTCGCGGACAGAGCGAGCTAAACGCAAAGCTGCGCGACGAGGAAACTGAAAAATTTTGTATCTGCGAAAGCGCTGCGCGGGATGTTTTGCAAACCGCGATCACCCGTTACGATCTTTCGCAACGCGGCGTGAATAAGACGCTAAAACTCGCGCGCACTATCGCCGATCTAGCAGGCGCCGAAATCATCGCCAAGGCGCATATTTTGGAGGCTCTTAGCTTTCGCATAAGGAGCGAAATTTGAAAAAAATTTTCTTTGACACCGAGGAGCTTGACGCGCGAGCGAGCGCAAAATTTGGACTTGGCGAGCAAATTTTAATGGAAAACGCCGCTTGCAGGATCGAGAGCGAGATCAGAAAGCGGCTCAAAAAGGGTTCGCGCATTTTGGCGCTTTGCGGCGGCGGAAATAACGGCGCGGACGCGATGGCGGCGCTGCGAAAGCTAAGCGGCGATTTTAGCTGCACTGCGCTTTGCGTGTTTCAAAACAGAAGCGCGGCGGGTAAATTTCAAGCGGAAGCGGCGCGAGCTTCGGGCGTTAGGCTTATCGACATCGCGAGCGCAAAAGACGATTGTAAGCATGTAGGCAGCGCGTCTAGCAAGGATGCTTGCGCGCATGAAAGCGCAGAGGGCTCCTATTTAAAAGGCACTGGCGCGAGCGAGCCGCTGCGCGAGCTCGAAAGCCTAAGCAGCACGGACATTTCAGGCGGCGACGATAAATTATGCGCAAAATTTACAGGTGCTAAATTTGAAACCGCAGGGTACGGCGGCGAGTGCGGCAATCTAGGCAACGATTGCGGCGAGCCAAGCGTCCTGCACGATGAGATTACAAGCGCAGACTGCATAATCGACGGGATCTTCGGCAGCGGTTTAAACAAAGCCTTAAGCTCTGAAATTTGTGAAATTTTATCTCTCGCAAATAGCGCGAAAGCTCTAAAAATCGCAGTCGATATCCCAAGCGGCATCGATAAGCTCGGGCGCATTTTAGGCGGTGCATTTTGCGCGGATCTGACGATCGCGATGGGCGCGTTAAAGCTCGCGCTGTTTTCGGATGCGGCAAAGGATTATGTAGGGCGGATCAAGGTCGCAAATCTTGGAATTTCGCGCTTAAATTTTGAGGAGCGGAGCGAATATTTTCTGCTTCAAAAAAGCGATCTGAAGCTGCCGCTACGCACGAAGCAAAACACCAACAAGGGCGACTTCGGGCACACCTACGTCGTAAGCGGACAGATGAGCGGAGCGGCGCAGATGGCGGCTCTAGCGGCTCACGCGATCGGCAGCGGGCTCGTTAGCGTCGTTAGCGATGAGCCGTTAAACTTAAGCCCGATTTTGATGCAAAAAAGCTCATTCGATGCCGCGCGGGTCGTAGTTTGCGGCTGCGGCCTCGGGGAGCGGAAGATCGATCTTGCCGCGCTGCGGGGCAAAAGCTGCGTCATCGACGCCGATCTGTGCTACGAGAGCGAAATTTTAAGCCTGCTAAATGCCAATTCAAATTTAATCCTAACGCCCCATCCGAAGGAGTTTTGCTCGCTTTTAAAGATCGCGGGCATCGCAGATCTTAGCGTGAGCGAGTTGCAAGAGCGGCGCTTCGAGCTTGCGCGGGCGTGGAGCGAGAAATTTAGCGGCGTGCTCGTGCTAAAGGGCGCAAACACGCTCATCGCGCAAGCGGGCATCATCTACGTCTGCGACAAGGGTAGCGCCGCGCTCGCAAAGGGCGGCAGCGGCGACGTGCTCGCAGGGCTCATCGGCGGACTACTCGCGCAAGGCTACTCGCCTCTGCAAGCCTCAATCTGCGGCGTCCTAGCCCACGCACTCGCCGCGCGAGCCTTCGCCAAAAACTCCTACGCGCTAAATCCGCTCGATCTCATCGAGGAGGTAAAATGGTTGTGAAAAAGCTCGCCGTGCTTTTTAGCGGCGGCGGTTCAAATTTAGAGGCGATTCTGCAGAAGCTGCACGGCAAAATTTTCGGCGAAACCAAGATCGAAGTTGCGCTAACACTAACTAACAAAGCTAACGCCGGCGGCATAGCAAAAGCGGCGAAATTCGGTCTAAAAAGCGTGATCCTAAATCACAAAGATTTTGCTAGCCGCGAGGAGTTCGACGCCGCGCTCGTGCGCGAGATCGAAAAAAGCGGCGCGGAGCTTACGGTGCTTGCGGGCTTTATGAGGATTCTCACGCCCGTTTTTACGAGCAGGGTTCGCGCGATAAATTTGCACCCGTCGCTGCTGCCGCTTTTTAAGGGCGCGCACGCGATAGAGCAGAGCTTTGAGAGCGATATGAAGGTGGGCGGCGTGAGCGTGCACTGGGTCAGCGAGGAGCTCGATGGCGGCGCGATCATCGCTCAGCGTGCGTTTGAAAAGAGCGCGGGAATGAGCCTTGAAGCTTATGAGGCCAAAATCCACGAGATCGAACATGAGCTATTGCCGCAGGTGGTCATAGAAATTTTGTGCCAAAGCTAAATTTACGCTAAATTTAAAGAGCGAAATTCCGCGGAATTTTGTAAATTTTAAAGCTTAGTCCTTTAAATTTAGGGACAGATTCGAGGCTAAATTTTAAAATTTGCTTCGCTAAATTTAGAAAGAGAAAGATAACCGCAAACGAACTGGAAAAACTAAGGCTTGGCATCCTGGATGAGGCGGAGCAGCACAAGGATACGGCGTTTTCGATAATAGCGGTGCTGGCCTCGGCGCTGTGGCTGTTTTTCAATTTTAGAGATCAAAATGCAGCAGTGGGCCTCTGCTGGATCATAAGCGGTATTTAGCTGTGGCAGCATCTCTTTTAGAGTAGTGAATAAAGATGCAAATATAGTGCGCGTATTTATCTTTTGCATCTTGCTGTGGATGCTTGCCAAAGGCGTAGAAATATGCGAGAATGATACCTTGCGCTTCGTCATCGCACTCGTAACCATCTGCCTTTCTTTGTTTAATATCGCAGATGCCGCGCTGGAGCGGATCAAATATAATAGATCCAAAAAATTCGTCTGCGCCTTTAAACACCAATATATCGCACCCTATATCGCAAGCCTAGGTTATCGCTACGAAATTTCAGGCTCGTTTAAGCCGGCGTATCTGCGCGCTAGCGGCCTATTTGTGGACGGCATAAGCTATTTTGATTGCGAAGATAAAATTTCCGGCGTCTATGACGGAGTATTTTTCAGCTTTGCGGATGTTTGTGTGACCCACACCGACGAACGATATAACAGCAGAGGGATCTTTTTCTACGCGGAATTTAAAAAGCGCGTAAACTCGGTGGCCGTGATCCTGCCTTCGCTCAGCGCGAAGCCAACGCTTGGGGCGGACTTAAGAAGATCGCGATGGACGATAAGCGAGTTTAGCTCCGCGTTTAGCGTATATAGCGCCGATGCGGTGTCTGCAATGTATGCCCTCACACCCGCCTTTATGCGGCGCTTGCTTCGCTTTAGAAGCGGTGCCGGCGGACCGATCAGATTAAGCTTTTCTGGTAGAAAAGTCTATATTTTCATCCGCACGGAATACGATAGTTTCGAGCCTAGCGTGGATCACAGCGTATTTGGCTTTGATCCCGCCGCGTCTATCAAGCACGAGCTTCTATTCTTTCTCTCCATCGTAAAAAGTCTGAAATTAAACGAAAATATCTGGCA
>NZ_CALIJF010000077.1 GCF_938018035.1 uncultured Campylobacter sp.
TGGATCCTTTAAATTTAGACGCGGTGCACGTGGCAAACAGTGTGAGAGAGCCGATCGAGCGGGTCTATAAAACGATAGTTTGCACGGCGGATCACGAATACGTCGTAGCCTGCTTGCAAGGCGATCTAAATCTGGATCTCAAGGCGCTCGCGCACATCTGCGGCGCGAAGCGTTGCGAGCTGATGGATTTGAAGGATTTACAAAAGGTCACGGGCTACATCAGGGGCGGCTGCTCGCCGCTTGGGATGAAAAAACACTTCCGCACCTTCATCGATGAAAAAGCGCTAACGCAGGATAAAATTTATGTTAGCGCAGGCGTGCGGGGAAAACAGATTGCCCTCGCGCCGAAGAACCTCGCAGCCGCAACCGAAGCGCAAATTTGTAAAATTACTCACAACTAACGAGGCGTTACTTTTGCCGCCGCTTCTGCAAGTAACATCGGCGGCAAGCTAGCCAAAATTTACGCTGCGAAATTTAGACTTTTAAAATTTGGCGTTGCGCCGTTTATTAAAACAAGCTCCTGCGCGCCGAGGAAATACAAATCAAATTAGTTTTATAAATTTTATTGTTAAAATTCTAAGTACCGCGCGCCGCAAATATCTTAAACGAGATGACGAGCACGCGGGGTGCGAAGCAAATCCTTTAAAGAGCATATTTTGTGCGTGATCTGTTTTGTTCGCTACAAAATTTAGCCTTTCGGCGCTCGCATTATTTGCGATAAAATTTTAAAATTTCATCGCAAATTTTATACGTCTCGCGCCTATTTTTTGAAAAGCTCAGAGACGTTTGGGGCTTGCTTTTCTTGCTCGCTGGCGGCGAAAAATTCCGCTTTGGCGAAGTTAAAAACGCTGGCGATGATGTTAGTAGGAAACATCTCGCAGGCGTTATTATAAACCGTAACGGCGCCGTTATAAGCGCGGCGTGCGGCGCTGATCTGCTCCTCGCACTCGCCTAACGCGTTTTGTAGCTTGGCAAACGATTCGTTAGCCTTGAGGTTCGGATACGCCTCTACCGCAATGCGGATCTGCCCCAAAAGAGCCGAAATTTCGCTATTTAGCTTAAATTTATCCGCGTTAGAAGCCGCGTTGATCGCCTGTGAGCGAAGTTCGCTAACGCGCGTTAGCACGGCGTTTTCGTGGCTCATATATTCGCGCGTGGTGCTAACTAAATTTGGGATGAGGTCATAGCGCTTTTTAAGCTGCGTATCGACGGTGGAGGCGATATTTCGTACCTGGTTGCGCTTAGCGATGAACGAGTTGTAAACGCCCACTAACGCCAGAACTAACAAAACTATGACGACTAATAAAATCAAAGCCGCATTCATTTTCTCTCCTTTTAAAGTGTTTCAATTAAAAATAAGAATATTTAGCTATACTTGCCATTTCTTTTCGCGTGTCAAGGTAGCTCAGCTGGTTAGAGCGCTGGTCTCATAAGCCGGAGGTCGAGAGTTCAAGTCTCTCTCTTGACACCAAAACATTATTTCGCGTCCAAGCGCCTTTTTACGATACTAAAAAGCGCGCCGCCTTTCGAATATATTTATTATTTTACAAAAAAATTCCTATAGTTTGGCTTTGTATTTGTTTATATTTGAAAATAAATATTTATAAATTCTTAAAAGCAAATGGTAAAATTACGCACTCGATACTTTTGGCTAAAATTTTACGGGAGGGATTATGAAATTTAAAGATTTTAAAGCTGTAAACTGTTCTAACTACGACTTTTTCACCGCCGAGGAGCTAAGCCATAAAGAATTTATCAGGCTTAGTTTTGACGAGTTTGCCCGCAAAAATCCAAACTCGAGCTGGGCGCTTAGCATCGACGATAGGAGCTTTGATTCGTTTCCAAATTTTACTCAAAAGCATCCAATTTGCTTGTCTGATTTAAATTTTAAAGATAGCATCTTTCAGTTTAGGATCTGCTCCGAAAACAGCGTCCAAAGCCTAGGACACCGTATTTTCACCTGCCTAGACGGCATCCACAAAGACTTCGTCGCAAGCGAGATCAAGCAAACCGACGAAGTGATGATGAAGCTAAAGACGGGCGTTTTGAAGGACTTTACCTGCGTCTCGAAGTGCGGCTGGTGGATAACCGATATCTGGCGCGATATGTATCCGGTGACGGATGAGAGCGAGAGCGAAAATTTCGTCGCGGATATGCTTGGTAGCGAGTTTTCGGCGCAAATGCGGCTCATAAACGAGCGGCTTTTGAGCGCGCAAAATAGCGGAGAGCTTGACGGGCTCATCGCCGAGCTAAGGACGCAGGAGTAAATTTTTAAAATTTTGCCCGCGCATTATTCTTGATGCGGTGAGCGAGCTCGTACGTCTTTGCGGAGAAATTTTAAAATTTGCCGCCTTAAATTTACCCCAGCTTGCCGTTTGTCGCACAACTATTTACGGGATACGGCGTGAGGCCGTAGTCTGCAGCTTCGACGTTCCAAAAGTCCAAATTCGCGCTGCGCGAGACGATATACTCAAAGCCCTTTTGATTTAGCTCGATCAAAATTTCAAATTCCTCGCCGTTTTTGCAGACGATACTTTCGAAAAAGTGCGAAAAGCAGGCGATCTTCGCGTTTTCTTTCTGCATCGATTGATTTAGCATGAGCTCCATGTTACTTAGAATTTTAAACACCGTCTGGCTCGTCTCAAACCTACCGAAGCGCGCGTAATACTTCGCTAAATTTTGCTCATTTAGCGTAACGGATTTGGTGCAGTTTTGCGTTATCTGCTCGTATATCACGCCGAAAAGCTCAATCGACGCGTTTTGATTATCTATCGCCTTGTTTTCGTGGTTTTCGATGACAACAAAGCCGTCTTTTATGCAAAATTTCTCGTTTTTATAGTAAAAGCTCACTCTTGCGATCTCTTGCTCGAAGCGCTTTTTATAAGTAAAAGGCAGATACATCGTAACGCCCATTTTATCGATGATTGCAGAGCTTTTGACGCCGCCGTCCAGCTCGTGCTGCATGAAGTAGCGGATGAAGCTGCCCTGTTCAATATCAAAGCTATTTAAATACTCGATCTTGTCCAGATACGCGCAGCGGTAGAGCCGCACGAACTCGGAATTTAGCGAGATATTGATCTCATCGGGGATGTCGCCGTATCTTTCACTTTGCGGCGCGTCGATGCGCTCTATGATATTCATCTGTTTTTCAACTTTGTCTTTTACGAAAATAGTGATTTTGACCTGCTGCATCTCATAAAAGCGCTTTATCGTCTCGGTAGCGCTTTTTGTGATGTCGGTCTTAAATTTTTTCGCTAGCTCCGATTTTTTGAGCGTCAGCGAAAAATCGCAGTTTTTTAGCTTGTTCTGCGAATACAGAAGATAAAGCAGCTCCTCATAAATCATCAAATGCGAGTAGGTCAAAAATGTATTATCCACGACTATGACATAATAACAGCGCGTTACAGAGTATCTTTTGTTGTCCTTTAAAAAGTCGTTGTAAATTTTTAGCTTGCTCGCGCTTTTCGATACCTTAAATACGTCGTAAGATTCTAAAAATATATTTTCCATATTCCGCCTTAGGTCAAGATACTTTTGAAATATTACACCATATTTGTTTTAAGTTATTTTAAATTTTATCTTAAGGATAAAAAATATTAGCGAGTAAAATAATTTATAAAATTTCAATCATATTTTTAATATCAGCTTAAATATAATAAAATAATTTATAAAAATAGATTTTTACGGTAAAATTTTATAGAAAAAATTTTAATATGAATAGAAAAATCTTTTTTTTAAACTAATATTAATAAATAAAGTTATATTATTTCTTTAAGAATAAGCATGCTTAAGATTAAATTTTATTAGGAAAGGACGGTTTGAAATGGAATTTCTTATTTTGACGCTATTTTTGATCAGCGGGCTTATATTATATTTTAAGCCGCAGAGGAAAAATTTAGCTACAGGCTGTGCGGCGGCAGGCTGCGTAATACTGATCGCGCTGGAGCTTTACGTAAATTTATGGGTCGTCGTGCCGATAGGCAACTTTTAGGAGGGCGATATGCAAAATTTAGAACAAAATCAAATTCCCGCCGCCGAGCGAGGATTTTTTAACCTAATGTCGCTAGCCATCATCGCCCTCGTGGCGCTTCCTGTCGGTATAGCCTGTTTGATACTGGGCTTTGGCATGGGAGATAGCCCGTGCGTTATGTGCTGGTCGGAGAGGATCACGATGATAGCTATCAGCCTTATTGCGCTTTTTATCCTTAGATACGGCCTAAGACCCGGCTACGTCGCAGCGCTTTTACTGATGGCTTGTTGGGGGATGTTTAACGGCTTTATCCATTATAGCCTTGACGGTACATTCGGCGGCTACCTCGACATCAAGCAGGGCTTCGGACTTGAAATTTTAGGCGCACACACGCAGCTTTGGGTCATCGTCGTAGATTTTTGCGTAGTCGCATTTTTGGCGGTCATATTTTTATGTAGCAAAAATTTAGGCGAGATAATGAAAAAGAGCACGAGCGGCGAATACGGCGAGTTTTTGCGCTATCTGCCTCTCGGCAAGATCGCAAATTTAATCTTCATCGTCATCATCGCCGCAAACTGCGCGCAGGCTTTCATCGTCTCAGGCCCGCCGCCGTATCTGGGCTCTAGTACGCCGGCTAGGCTAAGTCTTGATCCTGCAAAATGGTTTTGGGAAAAAGATCACTGGCAAAGCGCGCTTGATTTTAGATTCGATTGGAATCCGGAGCTTCCGGATCTGCCAAACTAAGGAGCAAAAAGATGAAAAAGCTGATGATTTTTATGGCGCTAGCGGCTCTGGCGTTTGGGTTTGAGTTTAATCTCGATAGCAAAGCGGGCGCGCTTGAGGGCGTGAAAGAGCTCGGCGTGCCGAGTGCGGAAGTGAGTTTAAACTTACAAAACGACGCGCCGATTACGGGGGCGGACTACGACGCAGATAAAAAGCAGTTCGCGCTGGTTTCTAAAAATAACGAATTTTACGTTGCGGACGAAAATTTAAAGCCGCTTAGATACGGCAAGCACGATCGTCACTTTATAATGGAGATGGAGGCGACCGTGGGTGCTACGTGGTATAAAAACGAGCTTGGCATGATAAGTTTTAATAAAACCTTCATCTTTTATGAGCCTACGGATGGGCTGGGCGCAGAGGAGCAAAACAGCCAGTGGAGGCATTTGAGCGAGGGCTGGGATAAATGGAAGCTAAACGATCTCGGCAACAAAGGGCGCTTCTCCACGCTTCGAGCGAAGCAGCAATATATCCTCGGCTGGGATTACGACGCGGCTGCGAATAAATTTATCGTTGCGTCCGTGCCTAATGACGTGAGGGATTATTGGAGCGTGGCAGTGTTTGACGGCGACGATAAGATGATTTTGGAGGAATTTATTCCGCAAATCGGCTCAAATTTAAAGCTAAAAGAGAGCAGGAGCCTAGGCGAATACTACGTCACGGGTATCGACGCTCAGCCTGACGCCGTTTATCTTTTGAGTAAAAATTTCTCGACCATTTTAAAGCTAAATTTACAAACGCATGCAATTGAGGATGCGTATAGTTTTAGCGGAGCGGCAAACGCGAGAGCGCTTGCGGTGAAGGACGGCAAATTTTATGTTTTTTCGCGTGAAGGCAAAGAAAATAAAGTTTTCATATACGATATGAAATAAAGCCCACATTTAAGGAGAAGAGATGCAAAGACGTTCTTTCTTAAAAGGCGCGGGAGCGGCTCTAGCTACGGCGGGAACCTCTCCAAGCCTATTTGGTATGGAGCAGTTTGAGGTGGATTTCAAACTGAAATCCTATAAAAACGAGCAGGGCGTAGAGTATCACTATCTCACCTGTCCTAGAAACTGCCGCGACGCCTGTTCGATGATCGCAGAGATCAAAGACGGCAAGATGGTTAGCATCAAGGGCGATCCGAAGCACCCTCTAACGCAAGGCACGGTCTGCGTCAAAGGTCATACCTACGCAATGCATCTATACAACGCCGATCGTATAATGTATCCGATGAAGCGCGTCGGTAAAAAGTGCGAGGGTAAATGGGAACGCATAAGCTGGGATCAAGCGCTAAAAGAGATAGCCGCGAAGCTTACTGAGATCAAAGCAAAATACGGCGGCGAGGCGCTGACGGAATTTGTCTATTCGGGCAACGAAGGGCATATCTCAAAGACGATCGCGCCGGGAAATTTCTTTGAAAAATACGGCGCTACGAGGCTTGTGCGCAACCCGTGCGACTGGCCGCGCTATGCGGGCACGCCGAGCGTCATCGGCACGGATTTTTCAAAAGACGCGCTGGAAGTCGATGAGAGCGATATGTATATCAGCTGGGGTTCAAACGAAGCCTATACGGCGGTGCACTGGATTAGATTTGCCCACCGCGTCAAAAAGCGAGGCGGCAAGATCATCGTCATAAATACGATCAGAATTCCGCTCGCAAACCAGGCCGATATGTTTATCCAGCTAAAGCCTTCAAGCGATCCGGCATTTTGTCTAGCGGTCTGCAAATTTTTGATAGAAGAAGATCTATATGATCATAAATTCGTAGAAAAATATACAACCGGCTTTGAAGATCTAGTACATGAGTGCTCACTCTACACTTATGGCGAACTATCTGAAATGTGCGGAGCAAGCGTCGATCAGATCAAAGTCTTTGCGCGAGAATACGCCCACGCCAAAGCGCCTGCCATTATGCACGGCGACGGCGGTCAAAGACACTTTAACGGCGCAAGGCTCGTGCGAGCGGTTACTTTCTTGCCGGTACTTACGGGCTGCCTTACAAAACTTGGTGGCGGATTATTCTGGGCTTACGTGCACGTAAAGGGCTGCTTTAACTTCGATAACTGCATGCCAGATCTTTCGCCGAAAGATGCGGAAGGCAAAAAGATAGAGCGCCAGCAAATAAGCTATATAGAATTTGGCAAAGGTATCCAAAAGGAAAATCCGACCTATCTAGGTAAGCCGATAAATACGGTAATTCGAGCCTGTATCAACTATAACTCAAATTTGATGGTAACGGCGCCCAATACGAATTTAATCAAAAAACGCGTGATGGACGACGATTTTTTCTTGATAGTCATCGATCCTTACGATACCGACACCTGCGATTACGCAGACTACGTATTGCCGGGCGTTACCTTTATGGAGAGCGAGGATATTCAAAACGATCAAATTTCAGGCTACGTCTGCTACAACGCCCAAAGCGTCAAGCCGCTGGGCGAAGCCAAGACGAATTTGGAATTTTTTAACGCTCTAGCCAAGGCGATGGGATATACCGAGGAGTGCTTCGACTGGGATAGCGAGACGGTTTGTAGAAGGTTTTTAGATACGGAATTTGCCAAAAAGCAAAATATCACCTACGAAAAGCTAAAGAGCGTAGGCTGGATTAAGCCGTTTAGGACTCCTGAGACGATGAAAGATCAGTTTCCTTACTACCCTTATGCGCCGAAGGATAAGCTTGTATTCGGTACTAAAAGCGGCAAGTGCGAGCTCTACTCTGAGACATTCAAAGAGGCAGGTTATCATCCAGTGATCGATCTTGATGACGATTGGGATTATTACCGAGCACATAAGAGTTTCGGCGACGGTTATCTCAAAAAATATCCGCTTTATTTTATGACGCCGGGCACGCAGCTTCAGGATAACTCAAACTGGGGTAATATGCCTTACATCCTAAAACGCGTCATCGTAAAGGGCAACGCCGAGCTATTTATGACGCGCGAGGATATGCTGGCGCGCGGTATCAAAGAGGGCGATGCGGTTGAAGCCACGAATGAAAAGGGCACGGCGATATTTACGGCGGTCGAAACTAATCAAATGCAGCCAGGCATCGTCTATGCATGGAATAATATCTGGGTCAAAGTCACCAAATCTCGCACGGGAGCAAATATCCTTTGCTCGGACGGAGTGAGCGATTTGGGTAACGGATCGACCTATACCGCAAGCTTTTGCGAAGTAAAAAAAGCTGCAAAACAGGAGGCATAAAATGAAACGAAAACAAGGATTTTTATTTGATTACAACTTTTGCATAGGTTGTAAGGCGTGTGAAATTTCATGTCAGGTCTATCATAACCAAGACCCCGACATCAACTGGCGCCACGTCGATATGATGCTCATCCATGAAGACGAGATCGAAAAGGAAATTTTCATCACGCATTCATGCCATCACTGCGAAGAGCCTGCGTGTATGGATGTTTGTCCCGTGGGAGCTTACATTAAGCTCGAAAATGGCGTAGTTCAGCCGCTGCACGATAAATGCATCGGCTGCGGATACTGCATCGTAGCCTGTCCTTACGGATCGATAACCAAAGGTAAAGACGGCAAAGCGCAAAAGTGCAACCTCTGTGCCGAGAAGCTCGAGCGCGGCGAGGAGCCTGCGTGCGTAGCGGGCTGTCCTTGCGACGTGCTAAAGCTAGTCGACGCGGGCGTGAGCGATAGCGCGGGGATGGAGAAAGAGATGCCGGGCTTTAAGCGCTTTTTTACAAAACCAAACATTCGCTTCTATCCTCGCATGAAGCGCAATGAGTTTATCCACTAAGGATAAAAAGATGCGTAATTTAAAGCAGAGCCTTTGCGTCGAGGACTTTTTGAGGCAAGTATTTTTGGTGCCTCTTACAGGTGAAAATTTGAACGAGCTTTTAAATTTGACACAGGATTTTGCGCCTAAGCTTAAAGAGCATAAGCTTATCCTTGAATTTGCCAAATGCAAAAGCGAGCCAAGCTTAATCGATGAAATTCGCTACGAATTCAATAGGCTCTTCGTAGGTCCTAAGCGCCCCAAAGCCGAGCCTTACGAGTCGGTGTATTTCGACTATCAAACGATGTTTGGGGCAAAGACGATGCAGGTGCGAAGCTTTTACGAAAGCTCAGGGCTAAGGCTCGAGGACGCGCAGCTTGATAAATTTCCCGACGATTTCATCGGGTACGAGTTGCAATATCTTTATTTTCTAAGTTTTAGCGCGCTAAAGGCGGAGGATGAGGCTAAATTTAACGAAATTCTGCGCAAAAAAGCGGAATTTATCGCCGCTCATCCGTCGCAGTGGTTTTACAAATTTGCCGCTCGTTGCGACGAGCACGCAAATTTAGACGTTTGGAAGAACTTCGGGGGCTTTTTAAATCTCTATCTAAATAGCGAGATGAACGCGCTTAAAAGTGCGCTAAAAGATTCTGAAATTTTTAAAAATTTAAAGGAATGACGATGGTACAGACGACTTGGGGATGGCTCATAGTCATCTATTTGTTTTTAGGCGGTTTAGGCGCCGGGGCGTTTTTGTGCTCGGCTTTGGCTTACAAAGGCTTTTTGGGCTCATTAAACGAGAGGTTTTATAAGTTCGGCTTTCTGCTAGCACCCGTTGCGGTAATAATAGGAACCGCGCTTTTGCTATTTGACCTGGCGCCGAGCGCTGCGATAAATCCTCTTAAAATTTTGCAGCTCTATACGCGTCCGGTTTCGATGATGAGCATAGGTACGTATCTACTTACGTTTTTCATCGTGGTTAGCGTATTGGTGCTTTTGCAGATCAAAAAGAGCGGTAAAATTTGCGACATGATGCTCACGCTCGGAGCCATTCTGGCGCTTGGAGTGATGGGATATACGGGGCTACTGCTTTACGTCGTAAAGGCGATTCCGCTTTGGGCTAGCGTGTGGCTACCGATTTTATTTACGATCTCCGCGATCTCTACGGGGCTTAGTGCGAACGCCGCCGCTACGCTAAATGCAGGGCACGGGCTAAGCCACTGCGCGCATAAATTTCACGTCGTATTAGTCGCGCTTGAGATTGTTGCGGTGCTAGCGCTGTTTGCGAGCGTGAGAAGTGAGGCTGCAGGCATGGCTAGCGTAACTAAGATAGTCAGCGGCTCGCTTGCGCCGATGTTTTGGATAGGCTTTGTCGTGTTTGGGCTTGCTTTGCCGCTGCTAGGCGGAAGCAAATTTATGCTTCGCAGCTGTAGCGTGAATGCAGACGGTAGCGTCTGCGTGCACGGCGGCGAGGAGGTAAAAAGCTGTGTTTATAACGAATACGGCGTGCTTGTGGGCGGCTTTTGTCTAAGAGCGTTTATCGTGCTGGGTGCGGTTTATATATTTTAACTCCTCCTTTCTGATACCGGTCGGGCGCAAGTCCGACCTTATTAAATTTTAACTTTAAATTGTGATTTTTTCGATAGACCACCAAAAAGCGACACGGCACTACACAACTCTTGACTTTAAAATTTGGGTTAGAAACTAACCCAAATTTGACAAGCACACCATTAAATTTACGCTTAGTCAAATTTGATATCTTTGATGCTTCTATATCCTCTGTGAAGTATTTTAGAATTTCTATAAATTTAGCCTCAGAAATTCTTGAACGGACTATATACTTATTTTTTAACTTCGTTACGCTCGTTACTTTTCAAAAACATAGTTCTCATCGCAACTTATTACTTCTTTCTTTATATGGGTTTAAGTTAAAGAGAGCCTAATGAAAATTGGCAAAAGTATAAAATTATCTTATTGGTGCACCTTTCATGCAGCCTAAATTTAAATGCTCGCCGAGATAAAATTCGCTCTTAATTGCCGGCAATTAGGTGAGCGTCTTGGCTAGTCTAAAACACAAAAGCTCATTTTATAGTATAATTTTCTCAAAAATACAAAAGGTCATTCATGCTTAAATATTTAGAGCTAGGCGTTTGCGGCACGGATTTAAAGCCCTCGCATCCTTTTATTGGCTCGGCGATCAGGGGTGCTTTTGGATACGCTCTTAGAAAGGCTAGCTGTCCTTTCGTAAGTGCAAGCTGCGAGAAATGCGACATCTTCGGCGAATGCGTATATAATGAATTTTTTGAAAATGTATCCGATACGCCAAATTTTAGGCTCGATATTAATCTTAATCAAAAGAGCTTTGATTTTAAAATTTTACTTTTTGAGCATGCCGCGCGCTACCTGCCTCACGTCGCTATCGCTATTGCAAATATGCAAGAAATCGGGCTTGAGGTAAGTAGGCGCAAGTTTAAATTTTCAAATTTTACCCTAAACGGCGAAATCGTAGAGCCTAAATTTCTGCTTTCAAATGAGCCTAGGCCGCTAAATTTCACGCCCGATTTTGCTGCGGGCGATTATGAAATTTCGCTTCTTACTCCGCTTCGTATGAAGCAAAAAAACATCCTCGTCCGCCGCGAGATCGACTTTAAGTCCTTTATTCGCCAAATCGCTATGAGATTTGAGAACATAACGGGCGAGGCTATAGATAAATTCGAGGTAAAATTCCGCCGCTTCGAGCAGGATTTGCGCTTTTACGACATCAATCGCTACTCAAACCGCCAGCATACTAAAATGCAATTTGGCGGCGTGATCGGACAGATGCGAGTTTTCGGACTTGATGAGCGCTCGGCAAAGCTTTTGCAACTGGCTCAAATTACCGGAGTCGGCAAAAGCACGGTTTTCGGACTGGGCAAGATAAGGGTGGCGCGGATTTAAATTATACCGTAGAATTCAAATTTTGCCGCGAGTTACAGGGCGAATAAATTTTGCCGCAGGATTTAAATTTCGCCGCGGGCGGCGCATTTTGCGCGATATCTACTAGCTAAATGCAATGACGAGGAGGCGTCATGTTTGATCTAAGCTTAGAGGATATTTTTACAAATAGCGCCTTTGAATACGCGCTAAAAAGATTAAAGTGCACCGCTTTGGGGCTTGACGGGCTTGGCACGGAAGATATTTGTTCGGACGTATTTTATGCTGAGCTAAAGAGCGAAATTTTTAGCCTTTCATATTCGCCGCAGCCCTTAAAACGAGCCTTTATCCCAAAAGAAGCCAAAAACGAGCTTCGCAAGCTCGCCGTGCCCTCGCTAAAAGATAAATTTGCGCAAAATATCCTCACTCGCGAGCTTTCAGGCTATTTTGATAAAAGCTTTTCAAACCGCTCTTATGCTTATCGAAACGGCAAATCCTATGCTAACGCGATCTTTCGCGCTCGCGATTTTTTTAAAATTTTCAGCTTTGCCGTCAAAACCGACATCAAAGATTTCTTTGAAAATATCGATCACGAAAAATTGCTTGAAATTTTACGCGCGAATATCCGTGACGCTCGTATCATTAGACTCATTGAGCTTTGGATCAAAAACGGAATTTTCGAGCGCTTTGATTACCGCGCTCATGCAAAAGGCGTTCATCAAGGCGACGTCCTAAGCCCGCTTCTTTCAAATATCTACCTAAATCAAATGGATAAATTTTTAGAACAAAGCGGTACCGAGTTCGTTAGATACGCCGATGATTTCGTTATGTTCTTTGTTTCATATGAAGCCGCCGAGAGAGGGCTCGCGCGCCTGAAAGATTTTTTAAAAACCATAAGCTTATCTCTAAACGAAACCAAAACCTCCATTCACGGCAAAGATAGCGAATTTGTCTTTTTGGGTGTAAGCTTTAAAGGCGCAAATTTAAGTATCGGCGAGGAAAAATTTAAGCGCATTCTAGCCAAACTTGCAAGCTTGGCGAAAAAGCAGGCGATAAGCCAAAGCGTAGAAAATTTAAACGCCTACATATATCATCTAAAGGCTATCTCGCTTAAACTTTTCTCGCCCTCGCAAAAGGATAGATTTTGCTTGCATTTTGGCGAGGTCGTAACGAGCCTAATACGCAGATTTCTAAAAACCGCAGACAAGCGGACGTTAGCAGAAGCTTTAATAAACCTAAACTTCCCCTACGAGCTAGGCAAAACGGCTAGAAAGACCAAAATTCTAACCTACTTTAAAAACGCCAAACATCCCGCCATAAAATCCGTCCAAAACGCCCTTGAGGCTAAAAAGCGCGAATACCTAAAAACCTTCTCGCAAAGCTCCGTCATCCACATCACGACGCCGTTTTATTTTTTAGCTTTGTCTCAAGGCAAATTCGTCCTAAAAGACAAAGGCGTTATCAAGCATAAATTTCCTATAAATCAAATTTCGCAAATCATCATAAACGCTCAAATTTCGCTTAGCTCCGCCGTCATCAAAGAGTGTGCCAAAAAGAAAATTTCCATAAATTTCATCGACGAAAAGACAAATCTCAGCTACGCCACGCTCATTAGCGCAAATTCCGCCATCTCTAAAACCGCCGCCTCGCAGATCTCGCTGCTAAAAACCAAAAGACCGCTTCGCATCGCTCAGCAGTTCATCATCGGTAAGCTAAAAAATCAGATCAACTATCTAAAATATCTAGGCAAATACCATAAAAATCTAGGCGCCGAAATTAAAGCGATGCAAGAAATTTTAAAGCTTCGCGTCCCTGGCGCCGCAAGCGTAAGCGAGCTTATGGGCTTTGAAGGAAGCGCCGCAAACTCCTACTGGCAGGCTATCGCAAAGGTGATCGACTACGAGTTTGGCTTTAGTGCGCGAGTGACGCAGGGTGCTACCGACGTCGTAAATTCCGCTCTAAACTACGGCTACGCGATCCTCTATTCAAAAATTTTAAAATCCATCGCCGCTGCGGGTCTCTCGCCCCACGTTTCCTATCTACACGCACTCGATGAACAAAAGCCCACTCTCGCCTTCGATCTCATCGAGGAATTTCGAGCCTTCATCGTCGATCGCGCCGTAATTTCGATGGTCAATAAAAACGAGCCCTTTGAGATAAAAGACGGGCTCCTGTCCGTTTCGACCAGACAAAATATCGCCAAAAACGTAAACGAAAAGCTCTTCGCTTATACCGAGTATCGCGGCGAGAAGCTAAAAGCGCAGGATATCATAGATAAGCAAGCCTACGCCCTAAAACGCGCCGTAACCCAAAACGAAAAATATAAGCCTTTCATCGGGAGATTTCAATGAATTTAATCATCTGCTACGACGTCTGTGCGACTAAGCGCCGCAACAAACTCGCCGCCTTATTAGAAAGCTACGGGCTGCGGGCGAACTACTCAGTATTTGAGCTAGACGTTTCCGAGCGGATTTATGCCGAGCTAAAACAGCGCATCGCGCGCATAATCGAGCCTAAAACCGACAAAGTGCTATTCTACCGCATCTGCAAAACTTGTATGGCTAAAAGCGAGAGCCTAGGCGAAGGCGAGATATTTCGCTCTCCTGATACCTACGTCTAAGTCCCATTTTTAGGGATTTGATTTTCGGACTTTTTTAAATTTCAAAATGCCGAGTCTAGCGCACTTTTATATTTTATTAAGTTTCAAAATATCCGCAAACTTAAAATTTCATCTGCTCTAAAAACCATTTCTCGGACTTCCGCTATTTAGCCTATTTTTAAAGCCCCATTTTTATGGCTTTTTACGTTTGCGGAATTTGGCAGAAATTCGAAAAAGTCTAAAATTTTAATTTTTGCGTTTAGATTTTCAGACTTTTGCGCTTACGCAAAGACGCTTAAATCCACACTTTTAAGCCCGCCCTAAGCAAAAACCTCGAAATTTGAAATTAATTTTTTGCCCCTTTCTCGGACTTTTTCGCGTTTTGTGATATAATGGCGCTTCCAGATAGTTCTTTAAAAACTCATTGTTAATTTTAATGCGTTTTTTGGGCTATCTGATTAGAATTTCCCCGATTTAGGGGATTGAAACCGTTCCTGAAGCTCATTTTATCTCCTTGATAAAAAATCTGATTAGAATTTCCCCGATTTAGGGGATTGAAACCCTCACGGCTTGATCTCTTAAACTCAGAAGTATCAAAATCTGATTAGAATTTCCCCGATTTAGGGGATTGAAACATGAAGTAGATATTCCATTCTCTCTGGCATTACTCGTTCTAATCTGATTAGAATTTCCCCGATTTAGGGGATTGAAACTTGCTTCCGTCGCCAAGGTCTTTCAACTCTAAGGAAAAAAGATCTGATTAGAATTTCCCCGATTTAGGGGATTGAAACACCTTTTTCATAAACTTCTCTACTAAAGCCAAATGATCTGATTAGAATTTCCCCGATTTAGGGGATTGAAACAATCTTTGCGTTTAAGAATCTCATTGAAGATAATTTTTTTATCTGATTAGAATTTCCCCGATTTAGGGGATTGAAACTTCCTGAATGTCATTTCTTCTCCTTTTAGAAAAAATAAAAAAATCTGATTA
>NZ_CALIJF010000078.1 GCF_938018035.1 uncultured Campylobacter sp.
TCGCAAAGTAAAATTTTAGACAGAATTCCTGCGGTGAATTGCAGTTAAAATTTTTCCGCACAGAGCCCTGTTTTCCGTATATACGCGGCGCGTCTTCCCTAGCAAAATTCTTTATGTGCGGAGGACGACAGCAAAATTTTCGCGCTTTGTATCCTAAAATCGCCATAAAACCGGTGCAAAATCACGGCAAGATCGGCATAAAATCGGTTTAAAATTACGGCAAGATCGGCGTAAAATTTATGCGGAGCGCTCAGACGCAAAGAGCGTAAATTTTACTCTGAAAAATCCTTGCGGTAAAATTTAGCCGCCAAAAGCTCATTCAAAGCCGTCCAAAGCCCGCTAAAAAAGAGGTAAAAGACCAAAAAGCCACCGCCGCAAAATCCTCACGCCAAAATCTGCCCGCAAATTTCTCCCGGTAAAATTGCTTTGGATGGGGCGGGATTTGAACTCGCGGCAAATTTTCCGGGCTAAATTTTACGCAAAAATCCGCATTGGGCCTGCAAAATTTATCGTAAATTTCTCCGGACGAAATTTCTTTGCGTTTATGAAATTTCCAGCACGACCTCCTTTTTTAGCCCGATCTGTTTGATCTCGAGCACGGAAGCGCCGCCCAAACGCAGCGCAAGCACCTCAGCCTCGCTGCAAGCGCCTGCCAGAGCTATTTTGCGCAACACCTTGCCGCGCCAAGCCTTGGCGTAGTGGCTCAGCACCTTGCCGCCTTTTATGAAACTAAAACTCAAATATTCGTGCTTCATCTCATAAAATTTTTCGTAAAATCCCGCGCGCAGATCCACGATGCACTCATCCGCCAGATACCGATCCAGCGCGGCGGAGAAGCTATCGCGATAAAATTTCGCCACGTCTATGCCGCCAAATTTTTTGCCCTGCTTGAGCTTGTAGTTCGGCAGCGCGTCGCCGCCCAGCACGGGGCCGAAAAGATTTGAAAAAATTATCGTGTTTTGCTCCGCAAACTCCTGCGCTCCGGGGCTTAGCGACGCGTAGCCTAGGGCGCGATACGCGGTGCCGGTGTAGCGCAAAAGCGCCTTCGCGCAGCCTTTTTCAAAGATATTTTCGCGCAGAGCCACATCCCATTTTTTCAGCCCGAAAAGCTTGCAAAGCTCCGCCTCGCTTGCTTTATCCACGAAATCCGCATAAGCGCGCAGCATCTGCAGGCGCTTTTCGTAAAGATCTGCAAAGATGAAATTTCGCTCGCAAATGCGCGAGCCGCCGCCCAGCTCGCTTTTCATCTCGCTTGGGGAAAATAAAATTTTCATACGCTCTCCTTGAATTTCGCCATTTTACTAAAATTTTGCTTGCATTCAAGCCCGCTTAAGCTCGCGCCGCCCGCTCAAATTTAAGCTAAGCAGCGTATAATGGCGCTAAAAATTCCAAGGACGAAAATGCTTTTAGAAGAGCCGCTGTTTTACTACCGCGAAATTTTAAAGACGCATCCGCAAAGCTACCTCGCAGAGGACGACGCTCAGGTCATCATCGGCATCGATTGTGATTATTTCGACGGATTTAAGATGAGCTTTGAAGCGCTAAAGATTAAATTTGATGAGGTAAAAAGCGCGAAAGTGGGCGCAAGCGAATTTAAAAATGCGAGCTTTGCCGGGCTTTTCGGCGTTTTGGGCTACGACATCGTGCGCGCGTTCGAAAATATCGGCGCGCCGAAGCAGGCGCTGTATGACTTCCCGCCGTTTTTTTACGCCGATGCCGCAAACTACCTGCACTACGATAAAATCAGCAAAATTTACGATTTTTACGGCAAAGACGCCCAAATTTACGAAAGCCTGCGCGAGCTTAGTTCTCAAGCCTCGCAGCAAGGCGATGCTGAAGCGGCAGGCGCGCCGCAGAGTGCCGCAAAAGCGGACGCTGCGATAAAAGGCGGCTCAAAATCGCAAGGCGCGTCTGAGCCAGAGCCTCAAAAAAAAGAGCTTAAATTTAAAATTTTAACCGATCTGGGCGCCGAGGAGTCGCATTTTAGTGCGATGGTCGAGGCTGCAAAAGAAAAGATAAAAAGCGGCGACGTGTTTCAGGTCGTGCTGGGCGAAATTTTAGAAGTCGGCACGAATCTGGGCAGCCTGGAGTTTTACGAGCGACTCAAAAAGAACAATCCGAGTCCCTATATGTTTCACTTCCCGACGCCGTACGGTTGCGTCGCGGGCTCCAGCCCCGAGCTGATCATGGAGATCAAAAAGGACGAAATTTTTGTAGCTCCCATCGCAGGCACCCGCAGCAGAGGCGCGAATGCCGAGGCCGACGCGGCGCTTGAGCGCGAGCTTTTAAACGACGAAAAGGAGCTTGCGGAGCATCGGATGCTGATCGATCTAGCTCGCAACGACATCGGCAAATTCGCCGCGCCCGCCTCGGTGCGGGTGCAAAACGCGATGCGCGTCGTGCGCTACGAAAGCGTGATGCACATCGTAAGCGAGGTTTACGGCAATAAGCCGCGCGGGGTAAGCGCGTTTGAGGTACTCGGCACTATCTTTCCTGCGGGCACGCTAAGCGGCAGCCCGAAGATTCGCGCAATGCAGATCATAAACGAGCTGGAGCGTTACGAGCGCGGCATCTACGGCGGCGGAATCGGATTTTGGCGCTTTAACGGCGACGTGATGCAGGCGATCTTGATTCGCTCGGCGATCTTCGTAAATCGCGACGCGCAAAATTCCTGCTCGCAGGAGAACTCTAAGCAAAATTCAAATTTAAGCTCTGTTTGCGGCGAGGAGAAGTCCGAAGCGACGAAGCTTTGCGATTTCGCAGCGCAAAAGGGCGGCGGCGAGGCGCAAAATTTACCGGCTCGCGCAAGCAAACGCGACGCGACATTAAATTTAAAAGCTCGCGCAGGCGGCGGGGCGCTAAATTTAGAAAGCGAGCCGAGCTTTAGCCGCGCGATGCGGTTTGAAGCTGCCAAATTTAGCGCGGAGAATTTCGGCTGCGAAGGGCTAAACAATCTCGTATTTATCGGAGCGGGCGCAGGTATCGTTTACGACAGCTCGCCAAAGAGCGAATACGCAGAGATCTGCAAAAAGCGCAAAAGCCCGCTCAAGGCGATCGAGGAGCTATGCGAGGAAGCTTAGACGCTTTAAATTTAGCTAGCCGAGTGCACCGCTTTTAGGCGCGAGTTTGATTCGGCTAAATTTAAAGCGTATCGCTGCTAGGATGTTAAATTCAACGGCGAGCTTCATTCGGCGCCGCAAAGCAGCGTAACGTCGCAGCTGGTGTAGTAATGCCGCAGCCGCGGGCGGAATTTTAAATTTAGCTCGCAAGCGGCGTTAAAGTGGCATCGGATTTGTCCGCCGCAAAGCGGTTAAATTTAAACTGTATTAGAATTTTAAAGAGGCGCAAATGCCCTAAAAAAGGATAAAATTTTGATTTTAATGATAGATAATTACGACAGCTTCGTTTTTAATATTTATCAATACATTTTGGAGCTAAGCGACGAGGAGGTGCGCTATTTCCGCAACGATGAGATAACGCTGCAGCAGGTGCGCGAGCTTGCCCCATCGCACATAATCCTAAGCCCGGGACCAAATCATCCAAAAGACAGCAGCGTCTGCCTGGATATTTTGCGCGCGGATTTGGACGTGCCGATTTTGGGCGTGTGCCTTGGGCATCAGGCGATCGGATACGCGGCTGGTGCGGAGATAAAGCAGCTGGAGGTGCCGCTACACGGCAAGAGCTCGACGATCGAAATTTTTAGTGACGGCGTACTTTTTAGCGGGCTGCCGCGTAAATTTGAAGTGATGCGCTACCACTCGCTTTATGTGGATGAAGCTACGCTGCCGCGCGAGTTTGAAATTTTAGCAAAGAGCGAAAACGACGGCATTATAATGGCGATGAAGCACCGAAGTAAGCCTGTTTTCGGCATTCAATTTCATCCCGAGAGCTTTTTTACCCAATACGGCAAAAAGATCATCGAAAATTTCATCAATTACGGCAAAAAGATAATTTTAAAGGAGAAACTCGTGGTAAATTTCGCCCCGTTTATGTTGAAGCTACAAAAGGGCTTCCCGCTAGATAGCGACGATTACGCCGTCATTTGTAAGGCGCTTTACGAGCAGGATTACGACATCGTGCAGCTTGCGGGGCTGCTCGTGCTGATCAGCGAAAAATCGCTCTACCCAAGCAGCCTCACGGCGCTCGTGCGCAGTATCTTAAAATACTCGATCACCTACGACGATCCGAGCCCGATGTTTGACATCGTAGGTACGGGCGGCGATAGGCTAAAGACGATCAATATCTCCACGACCGTGGCCTTTATCGCGGCAAGCTTCGGCGTGCGCGTCGCCAAGCACGGCAACCGCGCGATTACCAGCAGATCGGGTAGTTCCGATGCGCTCGATGCTTTGGGCGTGCCGCTACTTAGCGATTTGACGCAGATCAGAGCGCTGCTAGATCGCACCGGGCTGGCGTTTTTTCACGCGCCGTTTTTTCACAAAATCACTGCCGAGGTCAAAGAGGTGCGTAACCGCCTAAAAATCGGCACCGTCTTTAATATAATGGGACCGCTTCTAAATCCAAATTTAAGCCTCAGCAATCAGATCGTGGGCAATTATCTGGAGGAAGTAAATGGGCTCATCGCCGAAACGCTGATGATTTTGGGGCGCAAGCACGCTCTGGTGGTGCACGGCATGGACGGTATGGACGAGATCAGCCTGTGCGACGAAACGCTAATCCACGAGGTCAAGGACGGCAAAATTTTAGAATACCGCGTAAATCCCGAGCAGTTTGGCTTTAAACGCGCATTTCACGGCGATATAGAAGGCGGCGACGGCGAGGCTAACGCCGAAACTTTAAAGCAAATTTTAAAAGGCGAGCTTAGCGGGCCGAAATTTGACATCGTCGTGCTAAACGCGATGTTTGCGCTATACTGCGCCGATGTCGTATCAAGCCCTGCGGAGGCTAAGCCGCTCATTTTAGAGGCGATCAGATCGGGCAAAACGTGGGAATTTTACGAAAACTACGTAGGGGCGAGAGCTTAGATGGCTAGCGGCGAAAAGAGGGAGTTTTTAAGCGAGCAGCTCATCAGCTATCTGGGCAACAAGCGCTCGCTGCTAGCGCCGATAGAGCGTGCGATCTGCGAGATTAAGGCGGAGCTTGGGCAGGGCAAGATCAGCTTCGCGGACGTCTTTAGCGGCAGCGGCATCGTCGCGCGACTGGCCAAAGCGCACTCAAATCTCGTGATCGCAAACGATCTGGAGGGCTACTCGCGCGCGATAAACTCCTGCTATCTTTCAAATTTTAGCGACGAGCTGTGGCGAGACTTGAGCGAGCTGCACGCTGAAATTTTAAGAAATTTTACGCCGAAGGAGAGCTTTTTTAGCGAGCTGTACGCGCCGAAAGACGATGAGGATATTAAGGCGGGCGAGCGCGCCTTTTACACGCGCCGAAACGCCCTGATTTTGGGCGGGCTTTGCGAGCAGATCGGTAAAATCCCGCAAAAATTTCGCGATTTTTTCACCGCGCCGCTGCTTAGCGAGGCGAGCATCCACTCAAACACGGGCGGCGTTTTTAAGGGCTTTTACAAGGACAAAGCGGGCGTGGGCAAGTTCGGCGGCAGCGGCGAAAACGCGCTAGCTCGCATAATGGGCGAAATTTCCCTGCGCCTACCGGTGCTTTCAAATTTCGCCTGCGAAAGCGCGGTCTTTCAAGAGGATGCCGCGCGCTTTGCACAGAGCGCGCGCGAGCGCTTTTCGCAGCTTGACGTCGCGTATTTTGATCCCCCTTACAATCAGCACCCCTACGGCTCGAACTATTTTATGCTAAATTTGATCACGGATTTTATAAACGAGGGCAAGAGCCCAAATGCTGCGAGGCTTAGCAGAGTTTCTGGGATCCCCGCAGACTGGAACCGCTCGGCGTATAATAAAAAATCAAGCGCTGCGGAGGAATTTTTCGCGCTGCTGGCGGAATTTCCGGCGAAATTTTTAATAATCTCTTTTAATTCCGAGGGCTTCATCTCGAAGGCGGAATTTTTAAAAAATCTCGCGCACATCGGCTCCGTGCGCACGATAGAGATCCGCTATCCGACCTACCGCGCGAGCAGAAATTTAAACGCGCGCGAGCTTTACGTGACGGAATTTTTATATGTCGTGCGAAAGTAAGATCAAAATTTGCGGCATCAAAAGCGTCGCCGAAGCCTGCGCCGTGCTGGCATGCAGCTCGGCTTTATACGCAAATTTAGAAAGCGCGGATGACGCTAAAAATTTACCGCAATCAAGCGGCGAAAGCTCAATGAAAACTCCTAATTTTTGCGGCGAAAATTCTGGGCGGAATTTTAATTCGGATGCCGAGAATGCTATGCGAAATTTCAATTCCGACAGTAAGAATTTCGCGCAAAATTTTAATCAAGGCGGCGAGAATTCCGCATGCCGCACGCAAGATTACGCAAATTTTACGTGCGAGCAGAATTGTGATTGTGATAAAAATTTCGGTAGCGGTTTACGAAGCCATGGCGACGGCTCGGGCGTGCGCGTGGATTTTTTAGGCGTGATATTCGTATCAAGCTCCAAGCGCCGCGTGAGTATAGATACAGCGCGCGAGATCGCGCATATCGCGCATGAAAACGGCGCAAAGTGCGTCGGAGTCTTTGCTTTGAGCTCCGAAAAGCACGACACCACGCCGCACGAGTGCGAAAATTTTGGCGACAAAGCTCGCGGCGAAGAAATTTGTGAAGATAAAATTTACGCGGGCACGAGCGGCGACGCGAAATTTTACAAAGCTGCAGAATTTTACGAAAAGAAGTGCGACGATTTGGATGTAAATTTGAACGCAAACCGTGCTGTGCCCGTCTCGGCAAAGAATCAAAATTTTGAAATTTTAAATTCGGGAACCCTAAACGAGAAGCAAATTTTAAAAATTTGCGAGGCTTGCGAGCTGGACTGCGCTCAGATTTATGGACACATAAGCGCGGATTTCAAAGCGCGGCTTAACGCGGCAGGCATCGAAGCGTGGCAGGTGCTAAGCATTGGCGCCGAAATGCTGCCTCTTGAGGGTTTGAGCTTCGATCGGATCTTATTCGACGCCAAAGGAGCGAGCTTGGGCGGTAACGGCGTGAGCTTCGACTGGGATCTGCTGCGACGCGTAGGGCTTGGCTACGAAGGACAATACAGCGCGGCGCGCGATGAAAAATACTGCGCGGGCAACACAATGCAAAGCACAGGCGACGCAAGAGGCGATCTTGAGTGTAGTACGATCCGAGAGAATTTCGGCGAGGAAAAATTTTACTCACAGTGTACTGAAAACAGCGGCACAAAGCCCACAGAAAGCGATAATCACCGTGCCGCCAAAAATGGCGAGGCTAGTAAAATTGCGCATGCTGTCATCCGATCAAGCGATGCAGAGCCTGCAATAGAAAATTATGACCGCGATGCAAAGAATAGCGAGGAGTGCGGAGCCAGTGCGTGTATTGCTACTCAGTCAAACAATATAGAGCCCGCGAAGGAGGGCTCCGATCATTGCGGCGCAAACGACTATGAGGCGGGCGCGCCAAATATTGCGAATGACGGCGGCGAAGTAGGTAAGTTAGGTACCGCAAAGGATGGTATCGCAGATAAGTGTAGCACCGCCTCCAAAGGCGGCGCGATCTCTTTCATCCTCGCAGGCGGCATCGGCGCGCAAAATATCCGTGAGGCACTCGCACTGCACCCATACGCTATTGATCTAAACAGCCGCGTGGAGGACGCGCGAGGCATTAAAGATCCACAAAAGATAAGCGAAATTTTGCAAATTTTAAAAAATGCGCAAGGCTGATCTCTGCGTGCAAACTCGCGCGATAGTTATATCTAAATCAAGCGCGTATAAGGAGGGACCAAATGCGTAACAACGAAATTGCTAGGTTTGGCATAAGCAAAACGTGGTATGATAAAAATATAAAGGATTTCTTACAAAATAAAAATTGCGATAAGCAAAATTTAGCGGGCAGCGGGCTAAAATTTACGAGCGATGGCAGGCGAAATTCTATAAATGTCAGCGAACGAAATTTTACGAATGCCGTTGAACAAAAATCGCAAAGCGATTTCTCTTGCACCACTGATACGCCCTCGCAAAATTTTAAAACTCAAACAAGGGATTACGACAAAGAGCCGATAATCATAAAAGACCACGCTATAATTTTAAAT
>NZ_CALIJF010000079.1 GCF_938018035.1 uncultured Campylobacter sp.
CGCGGCAAGATATTCGTGATCCGGGCTAAACGCGGACAGCCGCAGCATTGATTTAAGCGTAGCCGGCGGCAATATCCTTCAAGCGCCGCACCCGCATAATACCGGGATAGGCAAAGCTCGGCGGCATCATCTCGATCGACAAGCACGGACATACGGGCTCATGGACGAAAGACAAGCTTGGCATGTATCACGGCGAAGCAATGCTTGGAGCCAAACCGATCGTTTACTGGCCGCTAGGAGAGAAATGATAAAATTTAAGCAGGCGGCGAATAGCGCGAAGGTCGTAAGAGCGCCCAGCGAGAGATGATCAAATTTAGCCTCTTTTGTCTCGTTTGCTCTTTGGCTCGCTCCGCGCAAATTCTAAAATTTGCCGCGTGCTTTAAAAAGATAGGTGTGCATTTTGAAGGGCGGCTACGCGCTTGAAATAGCTTCGTCGCGCGTTTTAATAAAACTTCGCTTCGGCAGAGCAGAGCTTATCTAAATTTTAAAATTTACCCGCGCGTAGTCCACGCCAACGCTCCGAGCGACAAGAATGGGAGGCGGGATAGCTTCCGTTCGAGTATCAAACAGCTTTTTGCGTTAGTTACGAATACGGCGTGTATGAGACGACAGGGCAAGCAGGCTCGATTGACGCGCTGCAAAATTTTCGCAAAATTTTGCTGGTTGTCGCGCGCAGTTTTATCTAAACTGCCGTTAAATTCTATCCCTAGCTGTCGCGATCTTGCCCGCGTCCAAATAAAATTTAACGAAATTCCGTAGAATTTTCGCTGCGTATTCTGCAAGCCGGCGGGCGAAATTTTGCGGACGCGACCGAATTGCATGCACAAATTCCGCCGTCAAATTATAATCTGGCGCAAATTTTTACGAACCGAATCGCTAGCTAAATTTAAACCCGCGCGGTTAAGCCCAGCAAGCTCGCTTGCTAAAATTTCGTTCGCGCAGAATTTCATTTGGGTAAAGTTAAAATTCCAGCCGAAACTCCGTCTCACCCGGCTCGCTTCTGCACGAAATTTTAAGCCCGAGCTCGTCGCAGTATTTTTTGGCGATAAAAAGCCCGATGCCAAAGCCGCCGTTACGTTCGTCAAAGCGGGTGTAAAGCTCGAAAATATGCGGCAAATTTTGCTGCGCGATGCCCGCGCCGCTGTTTTTGATGCGAAGCGAGCGCTCGCTTAGGCTCACCTCGACGCAGCCGAGCTCATCACAATATTTTATCGCGTTGCCAAGCAGATTGTCGATGATCTTTCGCAGCTTAAACTCATCCGCGCAAAAGGCTACCGGGCGCAGATCGGCGCTTAAGCTTATGCACTTTTGCTCAGCAGAGACGCCGAAATACTCGATACGACTTTGCAGCAGCTCGCCTAAATTTACCTCTCGCCCGCTGCCGCTTTTGTTTAAGCTTAGCGCGGTTAGGTCTTCAAACAGCGCGTTTATCGTGTTTGCGCCCGCCTTGATATTGCCCAGATATTTTTTCGCATCGGTATCGAAAAGCTCGATACTCATCAAAATCACGCTAAGCGGGGTTTTTATCTCGTGCGTGGTATCGCGGATGAAGCCGTCAAGAAACTCGATCTTTTCGTAAAGCGGGCGCAGCGAAAGGCGGATGATAAAATACGCGATCAGCAAAATAAGCGCCAAGACAAGCGCGCTCGCGGCTAAAATTTTAAGCTTTAGCGCCGATAGCTTGCCCTCAAGCGCATCCGTTTTGATCGCTACGTAGTACTCCGTGCCATCCTTGCCGGTGAGATTAAACTGCTCGATCCTGCTGGTCCCCTCCATATACACGCGCGGCGCGTCGTCCCTCGGCTCGAAATCCCGCGCGATCTCATCGCTGCTATTCAGATCCGCAGCGTATGCCTGCATAGCGTCGAAATCGCTCTCGTTTAATCGCCCGCCGCGCGCGAGCTTAGCCTCTAAGCCATGTTTGAAATCTCTGATCGCAAAGGCATCGCGATCCGCGATAAAAAACTTCTCCCGCTCGTAAAATACGCTGCTTACCAGCGCCAAAAACAAGACGCTAGTAAGCGTGTAGAGCAAAAAAATCGGTAGAATTTGACGCATTTTGGACACGGCGCGCTCCTAGAGATATTTGTAGCCGAGCTTGGAAGCGTTTATGATGCGATCCTTGCCCAAAATTTTTCGCAGCTCCGCGATATAAACGCGCAGGCTAAGCTCGCTCGGGCTCTCGTCGTAGTCCCACAGCGCGGCGAAAATTTCATCCTTACTAAGGAATTTATCGCGGTTTTTCAGAAGCAGAGCAAGAAGCCGCGCCTGCTTCTGCGGCATCGGCACGGCTCTTCCGTCGCGATAAAGCGCATGCTGAGCCATATCAAAGCTAAAATCTCCGCCGATATTTTCGCGCAGGGCGGCGTTGTGGACGAAGGTGCGCTTTAGTAGATTATCGGCGCGCAGAGCCAGCTCTTTTAGCTCGAAGGGCTTTTTAAGGTAGTCGTCGCAGCCGCTTTTAAAGCCGCTTTCGACATCTTGCAGAGTATTTAGCGACGTCGTGAAAATGCACGGTGCTCCGCGCCCCGCCCCGCGCAGCTCGCGAAGCAGCGCAAAGCCGTTGCCGCCGATGATTTTGACGTCGAAGATCCACAGATCGAAGCTCTTTTCGTACGCCAATGAAAGCGCCTCGTCGTAGCTTTTGCTGCCGCTTACCTCGTGCCCCGCGCCGCGCATATAGGTGCACATCATGTCTAGCAGCATCCCCTCGTCCTCGACGATCAAAACTCTTGCCATAGCCCGCCTCCTTGCGTAGAATTTTTGAAATTATACCCTGTGAAATTCCACGTAAAATTTAATTGCAAAATTTCGCGGCAAATTTTATCTTGGCGAAAACGGCGCGTCTTAGCTCTAAGGCACGCTTCGTAAATTTAGATTGCTTGCCTAGTAATTAATTTGCGCAGTGCGCAAAGCGGCGCAAGAGGCTAAAATTTTACGATATAAAATTTTCGCGCCGCGGAATTTTAAAATTTACAGGCAAAACGCCGGAGCTTTAAAATTTCGCCGCTACAAAATTCTAAAATTTTGTATCGTAAAATTTAACGACGCAGAATTTCAGAACCTCGCCTACGCCGATAAAATTTTGCGAAATTTCATCGGCGCTATGCCGCATAAGCTTCAAAGCTAAATTTTAAAATTTCTACGCCCTGATCTGTTAAAACAAAATTCCGCGCAAATGCTGCGCGGAACTAAATGGCTTGCGCGGGCGACTATTGCTGCGTCATAGGGCACATAGCAGCGCCGGCGTTTTGATTGCACGGCATCGCGTCTCTTGGCGGCATTGCCGGACCCGCACCGTCGCCCATTCTTTCATGCGGCATATGACCGCGCTCGCCGGGAGCCGCCTGCGATCTGTACGGACCGAACCCGTGAGCGGGCCTTTTAAATTTGCCGAAATTACCGCGATCCTTAAGCTCGATATCCAGCCTATCTGCTTGCTCGACGCTTAGCTTGCCCACCTGGGCGTTATAGTTTTGTCTAAACTCGTCTAGGAATTTCTCGCGATCCTCGACGCTCATAGCGTCCAGCTTCTTTTTAAACTCGGTCTTAAATCCGCGCTTGAGATCCCTTGCCTGCGCTCTTAGCTCGCCCGCGCGCTTGTCGATCTCAAACGCCGCTTCGCTTAAGCTCTTGGCGTCCGCGCCTGCGACTGCGGCATTGATCTGCTCGGGGCTGCTTGAGCTAAAATCTGCGGCGAACAGCACGCCCGCGACTAAAACGCTTGCTAAAACAATCTTTTTCATTCTCTCTCCTTTGTGAAAGTTGGCGTGATTGTAATAAAAAGTCGTGAAGAAAAAGTTAAGCTTCGCAAAAGTCGCAAAGAGGGTTAAATTTTGAAATTTTGCGAGTGCTACCGACAAGTTTGCCTTTGACATACGAGCTTTAAATTTAGGCGTAAATTTTAAATTTACGTGCGCTCGGCGCGAGATCGCCGTTCTTTCGCAAAGCCGCTTTAAGCGCATGAAAATCACGCGTAAGCTCATTTTAAAGGCGCATACGAGCAGGCTAAATTTTAAAATTATTTCAAATCGCTATAATTTTTCAAAAATTTAAGGAAGCCAGATGAAAATTTTAAATTTTGCGCGGACGAGCCTTGGCGCAAACATATATCAGGGCATGGGTTTTGGCATCACGATGATGTTTTGCGGCGGTTTTATCGACGCTTATACCTTCATAAAGCGCGGCGGCACGCTAGTGGCGGGGCAGACGGGCAACGTTACCTTTCTCTCGGTGGATTTGGCGACGCGGAATTTTGACGGAGCGCTTACGAAGGGCGTTACGATGCTTGCTTTTATGGCGGGCGTTTTTGCGGTAAGCATACTGCATACAAAACTTCATAGCGCGTTTTGGCGGCTTGCTACGATAGTGCCGCTGATTACGTTTTGCGCCATCGTGGGATTTTTGCCTGCGGATATGCCAGATATCTATATTGTGCCGCCGCTTGCACTGGGGATGGCGATGCAAACGACGGCGTTTAGCGAGGTCGCCGGCAGAGGCTATAACAATGCCTTTACTACGGGCAATCTCAAAAAGACGATGATCTCTTTGGGCGAATACGTAATGCACCGTAAAAGCGAAGATAAGCGCTCGGTTTTCATATACGCAGCCCTCGTAATCAGTTTCGTTGCGGGCGGCATCGCTTCGGCGCTTTTACAAAAGATCTTGGGTTTATATACGATTTTAATTACGGCGGTGATTTTGGCGGTAACGGCAGGAATTTACGCCCTTATGCTGATTGAGCGCGAGGATCATCTTTCGTCTTGAATTTGCGAGGTTGATTTTATCGAAAAGATTTGCGGAGCGCGAAAGCTCCGCAAAGTATTTTGTCGAGCGCTTATTTTATAACGCCGCAGACCATTCTAGCGCCGCCGCCGCCGAGCGGCTTCGGATGGTCGCTGTGGTTATCGCCGCCTACGTGAACCATCAGCGAGTGGCCCTTTAGCTCATCTAGGCTCTTGATTTTCGGAGCTAGCACCGGATAGACCGCATTGCCCTCGGCATCGACGAAAAGCGCAGGCAGATCACCCTTGTGACCGCCGTCATCCCAAGCGAACGAGTGCTTTTTGGTATCGTTCGGATCCCAGTGACCGCCCGCTTTCATGCCTAAGCCCTTCTCGGTCGCGCCGCAGTCGGCGTTTTGATGTACGTGAAAGCCGTGCACGCCGCTAGTAAGACCCTTTAAATTCGGGAAAAACGCCACGCCGTAGTTCGTCTCGACCGCTACGACCTCGCCGACGGTTACGTTGCCCTTCTCGCCCAGCTGCTCCATAGTGATGACGAGGTGCTTGCCCGTCTTAGGGTCAAAATTTTGCATATCGCCGTGCTCGTGAGCGATCAAGGCGCTTGCGACTAAAATTGATGAAATTAGAAATTTCTTCATGAAAAATCCTTTAAAATGAAATGTGAGTGCAATTCTATCAAAAAAATACTTAAAAATAATTTTTTTCAATTAGATAAATTTCGCTTTTTTATCCAAAAGATTTATCGCGTAAAATAAAATCAAGCTAAAAATCACGAGCAAAAGGCTTAAAATCAGCGCCCGCTCGTTTTCTCCGTCATACACGGCGCCCATGATCGCAAGGCTTAGCGTGTCGGTTTTACCCACGATGTTTCCGCCCAGCATCAGCGTGATACCCACTTCGCCGAGCCCGCGCGAGAGCGCTAAAATGAGCGCGGAGCCGAGCGTTTTAAGCGAGCTTGGAAGGATGACGAGGAGAAAAATTTGAACTCTGTTTTTGCCTAAAATTTGCGCGGCTTCGATTAGGCTCTTCGGAAAGAGCTCAAAGCTCGCACACACGGGCTTTACAAACAGCGGCAGCCCCACCAAAAATGCGGCGATTACCAATGAAGAAAAGTTAAAAACGATGTCTAAATTTAACGCAGAGCCGATAAATCCGCTCTTTCCAAAAACGTAAAGTAGCAAAAATCCCGTCGCGATCGGCGGGAAGATGAGCGGAAAAATCACTAAAATTTCGACGATCTTTTTAAATTTGGCTTTGCTAAAAGCTAAAAAATACGCAATTGCTAGCCCTATTGAAATCAGCAGCAAAAAGCTGCAAAATAGGGCTTTGACGCTTAGTATCAGAGGATGTGCGATCCAAGCGATGTCGCTCATTTAAGACCGAATTTTGAAAAAATATCTTTTGAGCGGTCCGATTGAAATTCCTCCATCACCTTTTCGCAAAGCGCCTGCTCCCTGCACGCGCTAAGCATCGCGATGCCGATAAATGCGGGGCTGTAGAGGCTCTCGTCGATGTAGATGATCGAGCCGAACTCATCTTTTTTGGCGACCGCTTCGGTGCTGTTGATAAAGCCCGCCTGCACCTCGCCGTTGACGACGTAAGCGACTACCTGCGGCACGCCCGCAACGGCTAAAATTTTATTTTTTACCGGCTCCATCTTGGCGTTTTGTAAAAACTCGTTCGTTCTGATACCGTAAATCGCCTTTTTAGGATCTGGCATCGCGATTTTATCGAACTTTGCGATCTCCGAGACGTCGTTTATTTTGATATTTTTCGGCGTCACCAAAACTAGCGTGCCGCGCCCGACGCGTTCAAATTTAGTGATATTTAGATCGCTTTTTTTCAAAAACGCCTCGTCGCCCACGATGAATGAAATTTTATTCTCGCGCGATTGAATGACGAGCTGGCCGAGGTTGGCAAACGATCTAGCCACGTCCATGCCATCTTTTTTCAAATTTTCGATCACGGCTGAGACGGGCTTTTTATATCCGCCGCCGGATGCGATTATCAGCTGATCCGTGCAGAATGAAACGCTTGCCGCAAGCGCCAAAATAAAAGCAATTTTTTTCATGAAAATCCTTTTTTTGAAATTTTAAGAATTTTACAAAATATACTCTTATTTATTAATAAATCGCATTTTTATGCCCTGTTTTAGACTTTTATGTCTTAAAATTTAAAATTTAATATTTAGATAAGCTCTATCTTCCCGCCGAGATCACACACGCCCTGATTCCAAACCGCCGAGCTTACGAGCACGTCCGCGCCGGTATCTGCAAACTCGGCGCAGTTATTTTTATTTATGCCGCCCGCAGCGCAAATTTTAATCTGCGGCGCCGTTTCATCTCGCTTCAAAACGCAAGCTCTAAGCTCGCCAGGGCTCATCTTATCGCACATTATCGCATCCGGCGCATATTTTAAGAGCTCGCTAAATTCGAGCTCGCTCGCCACTTCGATCATGATCTTTCGCTCGGGCGCGCGCTCTTTAAATTTAGCGATCTGTGCGCAAAACTCGCCAAAGCTCGCAAACGCGCGGATGTGGTTTGAAAAAAACAGGACGCTGTCGTGCAGCCCCAGGCGGTGCATCGTTCCGCCGCCCGCGATCAGCGCATTTACGCAAAGCTCCTTCGCAAAAGGAAAGCTCTTGCGCGTCGCACCCAGCACGCAGCGCGGATTGGCCTCTCGCATCAGCGCAACCATCTCGTGCGCGTAGGTAGAAATTTTGCAGGAGTACTCAAACACGATCTGAACGATCTTCCAAGCTTTATGCAAGCTCTCAAAGCTCCCCCGCGCGCTAAAAATTTCATCCCCCGCGCAAAATGCGCTTCCCTCACGCGCTAGATGCTGCATCTCGCAACCAACGCGCGCCGCTACTTCGCGCGCGATTCCTCCGCCGCTAAAGATCAGATCCTGCCTCGTTACGATCGAAAGCCGCGCGGGCGCGTTTAAATCCACGAAGTCTTGCAAAAGCTCGGTCGTAAGGTCCAAAAACGCGCCGTCGCTAGCGATAAGATCATCGATTTTACTCTGCGAAATAAACATATCTAGCCTACGAAGTGAATTTTAGCGGGCTCAAAGCGCGAATGCGCCTTTGTGACGCGAGACGGAAAGCCCAAAGGCATAATGCAAAACGCCTCCAAATGCCCAGGCAGATCCAAAATTTCTCTTACGCGCTCCATCGCGTAAATATCGGGCGCTACGCCCAGCCACGTGGTGCCAAGCCCCAAATGGTGCGCCGCCAGCCAGAGATTTTCTGCCGCACAAGCGCAGTCGTAGCGAGCGTAGGGCTGGAATTTTAAGCCGCTTTTGCGCGTGCAGACCACGATCGCAAGCGGCGCGTCTTTCGTGCAGCCGCCGTAGGTGCCGACGCTGCTAAGTAGCGTAAGCGTGGTGCGGTCGCGCACTACGTAAAACTCCCATGAGCGTTGGTTGCCTGCACTAGGGGCTTGCATCGCCGCTTTTAGCACGAGCTCGATCTGATCGTCGCTCGGCATTTTTTCGGTAAAATTCCGCACGCTCGTGCGTGTAAAAATTTCATTCATCGCTGCTCCTTTAAATTAAATTTCTAAATTCCGCTTTTTGCGAGCGGTAAAAAATGGAATTTAGAAGTAAGCTCGCCGCTGCGTTTGCTTGAGCCTTGCTTACACGTTGCGCTATTTAGGCGCTACGCGGCGGCTGATGCGCGCTAATTTGGTTTTGCTTGCCTGAGCGCGCCTCTTTTTGCATCAAAAAGCGCTCAAAACTGCGATAAAATTTCAAATCGCGCTGCTGCGAAAATCCGCCGCAAAGAACATCCGCTCAAACTCAGCTTGCTTAAATTTCGCTCACGAGCAAGCTTGCGATCCGCGTATTTAAATTTTAATCCTAGGCCGCTATCTGGCTTGTTAAAACTGCGCGCCGTATACATCGGCATGCGCGTGTAGCTCGCGTGGTCCTTAAATTTCATCTCGCGCCGAGTCTGCGTCGATCTTTGCGGATAAAATTTTATCCTTCGCAGCAATGAAATTTCACCTTCGCGCCGAACAAATTTTATCTTCGTCATCCGGTAAAATTCCGCTTTCGCCGCTTTTGAATTTTAACCGCGCGCGTCCGCAAAGCACTTGCCGCGCCGTACCGCATGCAAAGCGCACTCGGATCGTAAGCTCAAAATATCTAAAATTTAACCGCCAAACACGACTAAGCGGAGCCGCACGCCGAAACGCTATGAAATTTAAGCGTCAAGCCTGCTCGCCTATCAGCCTGCGCACGACGTAGCTTGCGATGAAAAGCCCGAAGCTCGCGGTCACGCCCATGAAGCTGCCCATCGATTTGACGCGCGGCGGCTCGCTTGAGCAAACGACGTCAAAATCGCCCGCAAAGCCGCGCTTTCGCAGCTCATATCTGATCTTGCGCGCGAGTGGATCGCCCTGCGTCTGCCAGATTGAGCGGATTTCGATTTTAGCGGGATCAAGCCTCTTTGCGCCGCCCATCGAGCTTACAAATCCTACGCCCGCCTCGCTGCAGCGCAGCGCAAGCGCGATCTTAGCGCCCACGTCGTCGATCGCGTCGATTACGAAATCAAATTGTGCTAGATTAAATTTAGATAAAAATTCCTGATCGATCTTAGCGACGATCGGCGTTACGCCTTTAAATTTGCGCGCGAAAACCTCGCATTTTAGCTCGCCTACGTGCTCGCTTCCAAGCTGGCGGTTTTGATTGGTGATCTCGAAGCGATCGCAATCGATCACGCTTAGATTTACCGCGCCGCTGCGGTATAGCGCCTCTATCGCCGCTCCGCCCACGCCACCGCAGCCGCAGATTAAAATTTTAGCGCTTTTAAGCCTTGCAAAATCCTCGCCGAAAAGTAGGCGCGAGCGCGAAAAGCGGTCTACTACGACCTCACTCATCGTTTTTCATCCACCTTTCTAGCGCGCTCATCTGCTCGTGCGCGGTTAAATTTAACTTAATCGGACTTAACGTCGCCCGCCCCTCAAAAAGCACCGAAATGTCGCTATTTTCGTTTTTGCTTGCATCAAAACTGAGCGTAGATTTGCCTAGCCAATAATACTCCATCCCGCGCGGATTGCGGTTTAGCTGCGCGTCGGTGTCGTAGAGCTTCTCGCCGCATGGCGCAACCGTTAGCCCCTTAAAATCTTGCTTTGAGACGGCAGGAACATTTAAATTTAAAAACTGCTTCGGCGGCAGCGGAAAGCCGTTTTTGAAAATTTTCCCCACCAAATCCACCGTGAGCTCGCATGCGAGGTCAAACCCGTATCGCTGCAGCGAGTCCGCGACGTAAAACTGGCTCACCGCAAGCGCGGGAATACCTTGCAAAACCCCCTCCATCGCGCCTCCGCACGTACCCGAATAGGTCACGTCCTCCGCGACGTTGGCGCCGTGATTTATGCCGCTTATCACAAGATCGGGCTTGCGGTTATACAGCGCGCGGAGCGCCAAATACACACAGTCTGCGGGCGTAGCATCGTCGAGTTTGAAAAATCCGTCGTCGAGCTTGATAAATCTAAGCGGACGGGTAAGAGTAAGCGAGTGCGAGCATGCCGATTTCTCCGAGCTCGGCGCTACGATAGTGACGTTTGCGATCCCTCTTAGCGCGCTTGCGAGCTCCAAAAGTCCGCGCGCTTCGAATCCGTCGTCGTTAGTGATTAAAATTTCTTTCATATTCTCTCTTTAACTAAAATTTCGCGACAGACCTATCGGGGCGGAATTCTATCTGCAAAATTCTAGCGCTCAATTCTTTACTATGCAAAAATTGCTATTTAGCTTGCGTGGCATAAAATTCCGTCGCGCCAAATTTTTCAATAAAATTCCATGCGAACTTAAATCGCAAAATTCATAGAAAAATTCCGTCTTTTTACTACGAAATTTTATTTTTTGCTACAAATTTTATAGCCTGCCACGTAATTTCATCGCCTAAATTTCGCTTTCGAAATTCCTTAAATTTGGTGGTCGTGCTCCGCAACTCGCCGCAAAATTTGTCTTTTAAATTATCGTAAAATTTTACACCACGAAATTTTGCTTTCGCGCCGATGCAAATCCGCGGCATAAAATTACACAAGACTATCTATAACCCTGCTTTGCGGCATATCTCCTCGCTTACCTGCGAATCAAGTAGGTGCGAGCTTGGATAATCGTAGAAAAATCGGTGCACTTCACGCACTCCGCTTCGCAATAAAGCTCGCGTACTAGGTGCGTTGCAGTCATTTTCGGTAATATCCTTGGTTAGCAATTTGAGATATTTTTGCCGATCGGAGCTTTTGAGGCTCGCCCAGCCAGGGCTTAGCGAGTAGGCATAGATCAGATCGCCTCCTTGTGCGCTAATTTCTTCTAGGATCGCAAACTGCGCGACCTTAACGTGGGGCTTGGTGCCGCCTACGTCTGCTGCGATCTCGCTAGCTGCGGCTTTAGCGACAAGTGCGGGCGAGCCTAGCTTACTAAGCGCCTCAAAACGCGCCGTTACTGCGGGATCCTCGGTGACTTGACGCTTTTGGTATTTAGCTGCGCCGCAACCGCCTAGAAACATCACGAACGCGCCACATAGCGCTAAAATTTTAAAATTTTTCATCTTAAATCCTTTGTCGGCTTAATTTTAGCACATTTTGCTATAATTAACAAAAATTCAAAAGGCTAAATTTGAAATATTTAATCTCTTGCCTAGAGCCCTCTGCGAACCTGCATTTCAAAGAGGTTCTTGAGCGTCTTAAAAAGCTCGATCCCGCTTGCGAGATTTGCGGAATTTACGATGAAAAGCTTGGCTCGCCGCTATATAAAAGCAGCGAATTTTCGGCGATGGGCTTTATAGAAATTTTGCCGCTGATTTTAAAAGCCAAGCGCGCGATAACGCAGATGACGCGGCTTGCGGCGGAGTGCGATCGCGTGCTTTTAATCGACTCGCCCGCGTTTAATCTGCCGCTAGCTCGCGCGATCAAAGAAAGCGGCGCGCTCGCGGAAATTTCATATTATATCCTGCCGCAGGTTTGGGCGTGGAAGCCGCACAGAGCGGAGAAGCTGAAGGCGTTTTGCGACAATCTGCTCTCCATTTGGCCTTTTGAGGCGAAATTTTTCGGCGCAGATTGCGAGGAGGATAAAGGAGCTGTGCCGCAAGAAGCAAATGGCAAAGACGCTGCGCCGAAAGAGCATGCCGCACGAAGCGAGCAAAATTTCACCTCGCCAAATTCTACGCCTGATTTCGCGGATCAAAATTCTAAGGCGCGAAATTCTACGCAGCAAAGCTCCGCGACGCAGAATTCCGGTAATTTTTGCGAGCGAAATTCCGAGACCGAGAATTCTAATGAGCCAAACTTAACCAGACAAGGCTTCTCGCAGAATTTCGCATCGCAAAGCTCCGACGAGCCGTGCTCCGCGCAGAATTCTGCGGCTTTAAAATTAGCGGCTCAGAGCCGTGCTCGCTATTTTTTCGTGGGGCATCCGCTGCTTGATGAGATAAAATTCCAAAAATCAAGCTACGAAAAACAGGGCAAGATCGCCTTTATGCCGGGCTCGCGTAGGGCTGAAATTTCAAGGCTGATGCCGATTTTTAGAGCCCTTGCGCCTAAATTTGAAAATAGCGAGCGAGTCTTAGTAATCCCGCCGCATATGATGGATCAAAGAGATGAAATTTACGGGCCTCTGGACGGCTTTAGCATCGCAAACGATACTCCCGCCACGCTTAAGGATTGCGATTTTGCTTTCATCTGCTCGGGTACGGCGACGCTTGAGGCGGCGCTCATCGGCACTCCGTTCGTGCTGTGCTACAAGGCTCGCGCGTTTGACGTTTGGCTCGCGCGAAAGCTCGTAAAGCTAAAGCACGTGGGGCTTGCGAATATTATTTTTGATTTTTTGGGCGAGGAGCCTCTGCACGAGGAGCTTTTGCAATCCGAGGTAAGCGCGCAAAACCTACTCGCCGCATACGAGCGCTGCGACGCCGCTAAATTTAAACTTGCGAGCGAAAAGCTGCGAGATTATCTGAAATTCGGCTCCAGCGAAAACGTGGCAAAAATTTTAACGCAGCCTGCGAGCTAAAATTTTAAGGCTAAAGCTTATATAATTTGATAAAAAGAAAGGAAGATTATGACGACAGAACCAATGACGCTTTACGGATATGAAAAGATCACCTCCGAGCTCAAAGAGCTTCAGAGCGTGAAGCTGCCTCACATCGTGCAGCAGATCGACATCGCGCGCGGACACGGCGATCTGAAAGAAAACGCCGAGTACCACGCAGCGCGCGAAGAGCAGGCGTTTCTACTCTCGCGCATCGCCGAGCTTAGCGATATCATTTCTCGTTCAAAGATCATCGATCCCTCGACATACGAGCACGATCGCGTAAAATTCGGCTCCACCGTTACCTTTATGGACGTGGAGACCGAGCGAGAGGAGGTTTACACGATCGTAGGGCTTAGCGAGGCGGACATCTCGCGCAAACTTATCAATATAAACACGCCGCTTGCGCGCCAGCTTTTAGGCAAAGCCGAGGGCGATGAGGTGGTGCTTCAGCTACCATCAGGCACGCGCGACGTGGAAATTTTAAGCGTCGAATACAAGCCGATAAAATTTGAGAATTAGCGTGAAAAAAGTAGGCATCATCGGCGTTAGCGGTTATACGGGGCTTGAGCTGATTAAGGCTCTATTTTCCCACCCGGGCTTTGAAATTTCGTATTTGGGCGCTTCAGCGCAGGGCGAGATAAGCGAAATTTTCCCGCAGCTGCGCGGCGTGTTTGAGATGCGCATAGAAGCCGCGGATGCTCGAGTCGCGGCGCAAAGATGCGATCTTATTTTCTTGGCGTTGCCGCATGGAAAAGCGATGGAATTTGCCCGCGAAATTTTAAAATTTAAAAGCGTCAAGGTAGTCGATCTATCCGCCGATTACCGCCTAAGCCGCGAGCTTTACGAGAAAAATTACACCGCTCATTTAGATCCTCGTAATTTAGCCCACGCCGTTTACGGACTGCCCGAGCTAAATCGCGAAAAGATCCGCGCTGCGCGCCTTACGGCAAATCCGGGCTGCTATCCCACCTGCTCTATTTTGGCGCTCGCGCCGTTCGTGCGGCTACTAGATCCGGATACCGGCGTATTTATCGACGCAAAAAGCGGAGTAAGCGGCGCAGGCAAGGCCCTTAAAGCAAGTAGCCATTTCGTAAGCGTGAACGAAAACGCGGGCGCCTACTCGCCGATCTCGCATCGCCACGCAGACGAGATCAAAGAGCAGCTGCAAATTTTAAAAGGCGGTGCGTTTAGCACGCTTTTCGTGCCGAATTTGCTGCCGATTACGCGCGGAATGCTAGTTAGCGCGTTTGGCGTGCTACAAAAGAGCGTGGATGCAGAGGCAGTGCTGCGGGAATTTTACGCGAACGAGCCTTTCGTGCGCGTCCGAAGCGAGCCCGTGAGTATAAAAAACGTCGCAGGGACTCACTTTTGCGATATTTTTGTAAAAACTGCCGGCGATAAAATTTGGATCAACTCGGCGATCGATAATCTTTTGCGCGGAGCATCGTCGCAGGCGGTCGCAAACGCAAATTTAATGTGCGGCTTCGCCGAGGCTACGGCGCTGCCGCGTATCGCACACGGAATTTAAGCGATGAACTTTTTTGCAAAAGCCGTCACGCGCGGGAGCCTAGATGCAAAATGATCAAATTCAGACGATAAAACCAGGCGCGATCTTTATCGGCGATGCGCACGCGGGCGCAAGCAGGCCGCAATTTTTGAAATTTCTGCGCGCGCTGAAGGCTGAGTCTACGCCGCCGCCTCAAATTTTTATGATGGGCGATATGTTTGATTTTTTGGCAAACACGACCTACGTGCAGCGCTTCTACGAAGAGGAGATCGCGCTAATAAACGAGCTGTCGCAAAAATGCGAAATTTTTTACTTCGAGGGCAACCACGATTTTAATCTGCGCGAAATTTTCCCCCGCGCAAAAGTTTATCCAAACGGCGCGCAGCCCGTGAAATTTATCTGCAAGAGCGGCGAGGCGGTGCAGATTGCGCACGGCGATCTGTTTTTGCCGCGCCTGACGCAGTTTGCGCTGCTTTCGCTGCGAAATAGAGCTTTTCTGAAATTTATGGACCTGCTCGATCGCGCTTTAAAATTTAAAATTTCAAAGATGATCTTAAAATCGCAAGAGGGGAAAAACCTCTACAGAAAAATGCCAAATTTTAAGGATATAATCACGCCGAAGATCGATTTTTATGCGGCAAATTTAATCATCGAGGGGCACTATCATCAAGATGAAATTTTATATTTCGGCGAGAAAAAATATATAAATTTATGCTCGTTCGGGGTTAGGAGCAAAATTTACGAGGTCGCAAAAAGCGAAAAATTTATGCTAATTCCAAAAAACTTAAACTTAAATTAGCTATAATTCCTAAATTTTTGCGAGGATATTTATGATAAAGCTTTGTGTTTTCGACTTTGATTCCACGCTGATGGACGGCGAGACGATAGGTTTTTTCGCCGCTAAAATGGGCACGCAGAGACAAGTTAGCGAAATTACGAAGCGAGCGATGGCGGGCGAGCTTGATTTTTTCGAGAGCCTTAGCGAGCGAGTGGCGCTGATAAAGGGGATGAAGCTTAGCGATGCTAAAGCTATCGCAGAAAGCCTGCCTTTTGTTTGCGGCGCTAGCGAGATCATCGCGTATCTGAAAAATAAAGGCATAAAGGTGATCGTCTTTAGCGGCGGATTTCATCTAGCCACGGACGCCGCGCAGAAAAAACTGGGCTTTGACGCGAGCTTTGCGAACTATCTGCATGAAAAAAACGGAATTTTAACCGGGCTTTTCGGCGGCGAGATGATGTTTGGATACTCAAAAGGCGCGCTGCTTGCGCAGCTTAAATCGCTGATGGGGCTAGATACTAGCGAGGTAATGTGCGTGGGAGACGGCGCGAACGACGTTTCGATGTTTCGCGAGGCGGGACTTAAAATCGCCTTTTGCGCGAATGAAATTTTAAAAGAGCACGCAAGCGTTTGTATTGAAAAAAAGGATTTGAAGGAGATTATGAAATATGTATGATAAAGCCCTAAATTTCAGCCTTTGGTGCGACTTTTTGGAGCGCGATTTTATCGATAAAGATTTCGATGAGCTGATCAAAAAAGGGATAATTAACGGCGCTACTTCCAATCCTGCGATCTTTAAAAACGCGATCCTAAGCTCCCCCGCATACGATGCGGCCAAAGAGGAATTTAGAAAAAAAGAGCCTAAAAAGCTGTATGAAATTTTAGCCACCGCAGATATCAGAAGCGCGGCGGAGAGCCTGCTTAAAAATTTTATCAACGGCGATGACGGCTTTGTGAGTATTGAGGTCGATCCATATTTCGCAGATGACGCCGAGGCGATGTATCGTGAGGGCAAGCACCTATATAGCACGATCGGCATGCCAAACGTTATGATAAAAATCCCCGCTATGAAGGCGGGCTACGAAGCGATGCGCGATCTATTAAAAAAGGGGATCAGCGTAAACGCGACCTTGGTTTTTTCGCCTGAGCAGACCGTAAAATGTATCGAGGCTATAAAAGAGGGTATCGCGGGCTTTCGACGCTATTTCCCGAAAGCAAATTTACCAAAAACCGTAATTAGCATCTTCGTTAGCCGCTTCGATAGGTTATTAGATGAAAAAATGGCCGCAGCAGGCCTTCCTACCGGTGAAATCGGCATAATGAACGCCGCGAAGTGCTACAATATCATCGCTAAAGAAAATTTAAACTACGTAAAGCCGCTGTTTGCGAGCACGGGTGTAAAAGGATACGATCTGCCGAAGGATTACTACGTAAGCGAGCTAATGTTTCCTGGCTGCGTAAACACAGCGCCGCTTGAGACCATAGAGGCTTTTGTAAGCGGCGATCAAAGACCAAAAACGCCGCCTAGCGACGCGCAGATAGAGGAATTTTTCGCTCGCGTAGCGGATGCGAAGATCGATATGAAAAAGGCATATAAAAAGTTGCTGGATGATGGTCTGGTAGCTTTTGAAGAAGCATTTAAAGAGATAATAAAAACACTTAAAAAGGAGAAATGATGGCGGGTTCTATAGATTATTCGCAGTATCAAGTTGACGCTTCTACGCTGGATTTTAAGCAGCGAGACAGGCTAAATAAATATTTGGAATTTCTAATCCAAAACGGCGGTAGCGACCTTCACATTAAATCAGGCGCGGTTATCAGAGGTCGTATCCACGGCGAGCTGGTAAAATTTAGCAAAACGCCATTTTTGAAAGAAGACGCGATGACGCTAGCCAAGGAGCTTCTCATCACGCGCTTTCCTGAGCTTATCGAGAAAAAGAGCGTGGATTTTACCTATAAGCTAAACGAAGATTATCGCTTCCGCGTTAATATTTTCTTTCAAATCGACGGTATCAGCGCGGTTTTCCGAACGATACCGGTTAAAATTCCTGAGATCGACGATCTAGGTCTGCCGCCTTCGATCAAAGATATTTGTGACACAGCTATGCGCGGCGTCGTGCTACTTACGGGGCCTACGGGAAGCGGAAAGACGACCACGATCGCAAGCATGATAAATCGCATAAATAGACAAAGAACCAGCCACGTCGTTACGATCGAAGACCCCGTAGAGTTCGTATTTAAAGACGATAAATGCATCATCAATCAGCGCGCTATCGGTGAGGACTGCAACAACTTTGCCGATTCGCTTCGCGCCGCGCTGCGAGAGGATCCGGACGTCATATTTGTGGGCGAGATGCGCGATTTGGAGACGATCGAGACCGCACTTCACGCCGCAGAAACGGGCCACTTAGTGTTTTCGACGGTGCATACTATTGACGCAAAAGAGACGGTAAACCGAATCATTGCGATGTTTGAGCAGGCTGAACAGGAGCGTATCCGAATGACGCTAGCATCCGTCCTAGAGGCGGTCATCTCTCAGCGCCTTGCTCGTACTATCGAGGGCAAGCGCGTAGCCGTCGTTGAAATTTTACGCAAAAACACCCGTATTAAGGATATGATACTTGATGCGCGCGACGATGAAATTCCAGACGCGATTGCCGACGGTCGCAACACCTACGGCATGCAGACCTTCGATCAGCACCTGCTTGATCTTTACAGAGATGGCATCATTACCCGCGAGGAGGCGCTGGATAAGGCCTCTAAACGAAACGACCTCGATCTACAGATCAAAAACGTGGACCTTGCCAAAAAAAGAGATTTGGCGGCGGAATCCGGAGAGAGCGCCGAGGAGATGCTCGCAGGTGAAGTCGTACAGCTAAAAGAGATCCGCTAAGTCGTAAATTTTAAAATTCTGAATTCTTGCAATTTAAAATTTTAAAGAATTCTGCCTGCCGCTAGGCGGGCGGAATTTAATTCGTTTGCCCGCTGCTATGCGGGCAGATACTACCTTAAATTTCGTTTAAAATATCTATAATTTCGATTAAAATTTCACGTCCGATTAATCTTATAAAATTCCTATTCATTTAATCTTTAATAAATAAAATTTCAACCAAATTTCAGGGGGGGGTATAATTACACATATCTTTTATAAGGAGCAGGAGATGGCGACACCAAAAAATAGAGTAGGAAAAAACGGCGATAAAAGAGGAAGAGCAGGAAGTTATAGAACTCCCGCTCAAAGAGCCGGAGATAAAAAGCGTCGTAAAAAGTAGTGATCTCGCGCCGAAATTGGGTGTAAGATTAAAATTTAAAGCGCTGCGAGCCGAAACTCTCGGCGCTTTAATAAATTTTAAATCGTGCAAACAACCAAATGGATAAAATTTTAAAATTTCATCGCAAGAGAATTTTATGAAATATGAGATAATCGACGTCCATACCGCGCTAGAGATTGTTTTTAAAAATTTTAAATGGACTTTACTCATTGGAATTTTGCTGTTACCATTAGGCGTGGGTGCCGTGATTTTAGTGCTTTTGCCGTTTCAAAGCATTTTGATCTACAACAAAAACAAAAGATACCTGATCGATATGCAAACGGGCAAAATCACCTTCCCTAGAAGCGACGTTGAAAATAGCATTGTAGCCGTTTTGCTCTGCGCGCCGTATTGGAATTTAATGCGCAGCAGAACCGTCACGGCAGATCAAATCGAGGATATGCGCTTAGAGAAAAAAGAGGTAAAAAGCGCAAATATTTTTAAAATTTTTCTAGCGGTGATTAAATTTTTTAGGATGAGCTCCAAAAATGCAAAAACCGCTAGATTGGGGCGGCGCATTAATGATATCCAAACAAGATATTATCTCTACGTCTTTGGAAGCTTCGGCTCGACGGGACTATACTTTTATGACAAGCAAAAGCGCGACGAGGTACGTAGCGCCATACGAGAATGCGTGCTTAAATTTAGCGCCAAAAATATAGATAGGAATTTATTCTGAGATGATAATTATAAATCGAATGTTTTCGGGCGGCTATTTGAACGAGAGCTTGGGGCACGAAATCATCAATCTTTTTAAGGCAGACAACGGCAGGCACTACATCTACGTAAATCCTTACGGCACGATAAACGAGGATGCGAAGGACGCACACAAAGTCCTTTTAGTGCGTGCCATCTCGAAACATTGTTTTGAAATTTTAGCTTGCGCTAGCGAGTTAAAACTACTTTTGAGCGATGAACTTTTTGCTAGCGGCAGAAAGCGTGGCGCTAAAGAGGAGCTTAAAAGACAATCTGAAATGATTGAAGCACAAAATATCGCTTACGGCGGTGTGCTTCTAAACGAGCTATTTGAAAGCGAAAACGATAGCCCCAATGCGGCGTATATAACATTTGAGACGTCGAATTTTAAAAAACCAAGATTTAAATTTTACATCGTTGATGATGAGAAACTGATAGACGAAACGCATTTTTTAGTGCCATTTAAATTTTCCTCGCAATCTTTAAAGCAATATGTCCAGGGCGAAAGCGCGCTGGATAAAATTTTCGCGCCCGAGCTTTGGCAGAGCGGCGACACTGCGAAGCGGATCAAACGAGATGAAATTTTAAATTTTAAAGCTAAAGAGCAAAACATCCTAGAGATAATCGGCAAGATGGACGATGAGTTAAGCTTTTCAAATTGGATAGTCTATTATCTGCGAAACGATACGGAACTATTTTTTAAATTTGCAAGTGAAATTTTACGGCTAAACGTAAGCGAGGATGCGCAAATTTTAAGAGAATACAAAAATATCGACATTTTTATCAAAGATCAAAATCACGCAATCGTCATCGAAAATAAGATCAAATCCGGCATTAACGGCATTAGACACGATCTGCAAAGCGGCATAGTATGCTCTCAGCTAGATAAATACGCAAAGATTGCCGATAAGCAGGATTCAGGCGGTAGGGCAAAATGCTTTTTGCTTCTACCTGATTATAGCCATGCGGATAGGGAGTTAGCGAAATTTCATGAGTATGAGCGTTATTCGGTCATAAGATACAGCGCGCTTTTGAGATTTTTTGAAACTTGCGAATGCGGCTTGAAATTCTACGACGAATTCAAAGACGCGTTGCGAAAGCATGCGAGCGAATACAAAAAGGATTTTTATGAAATCATGGGAGAGCGGCTAATTATGATAATTTTGCGGCATAAGGGCTTATCGTCGTAATTTATATTGCGATGCACAAAAGACATCCTAACATGCATAAATAAATTCCACTATTGATCGATCTGCATAAAGTCCCATATTTCTTAAATAGATTTAAAGCAACATTTAGCTATTATCACGCTTCATTTTTTCACAAAGGAAACCTAATGTTAGAAGGTATCGTTAGAGATAGTATCGGTAAAAGGGCTTCAAAATCCCTAAAACGAGATGGTTATCTAATCGCTAATATTTATGCGAAAGGATTTGAAAATATTAACGCAGCGTTTAAAGTAAACGACTTTATCAAAGCTATGCGCGCAAAAGAAGATCTTCCTTTCGAGGTTAGCGTGGGCGGTAAGACATATCGCGTCATCGTGCAAGAATACCAAAAGCACCCCGTCACAAATACCCTAACTCACGTAGATTTGCGAGTAGTTCAGGATGACGTCGTAAGCAAATATTTAGTGCCGGTTAAGGTAACTGGCGTCGCTAAAGGGCTAAAAAACAAAGGTATCTTGGTGCAATCCAAGCGCCGTATCGCCGTAAAATGCGCAGGCAAAGATCTACCAAACGATTTTACGCTCGATGTGAGTGATCTTGACGTAGGCGATTCGCTTTTGATCCGAGACATTCCGGTAAAAGAGGGCGTCAGCATCATCCTAGACGGCTCGGTAGCGGTAGTCGGAGTTACTTCAGCTAAATAGGGGCGCCTATGATACTGATCGCAGGACTTGGGAATCCTGCTCAGAAATACGCAGACACCAGACACAATGTCGGTTTTATGCTAATCGACGAAATTTTAAAGACGGGTGGCTTTAGCGAGCTCAGCTCGTCTAAATTCCAAGGCGAGCTTTTTAAAAAGGGCTCGCTGCTTCTTTTAAAACCCCAAACTTTTATGAACTTAAGCGGCAACTCCGTAAAGGCAGTGAATGATTTTTATAAGCCCGAGCGCATCATCGTGGTGCACGACGATATAGATTTGGATCTGGGCGCCGTTAAATTTAAAAAAGGCGGCAGTAGCGGTGGGCACAACGGCATCAAATCGATCGATGCGCTAATCGGTGCGGATTACGAGCGCGTGCGTATCGGCGTGGGAAAAAAACGGCAGGATCAGGATGCGGCAAATTTCGTGCTTGGAAATTTTAACGAAAGCGAGCGCGAGAAGCTGAGCGAAATTTTACCCTACGTCGCGCGCGCAGTAGAGGAGCTCATTTGCTCGGATATAGAGCAGATCGCGCAAAAATTTACGATTAAAAAGGCTAGGGTGTGAAGTTATACGTAAAATACGCGGCTCTTTCCTATCTGAAGTATTTTTTTATACTTCTAATAGCCCTTGAGTGCTTTTACGTAGGCATCGATGTGCTTACCAATCTCAAAGATTTTCCCTCAAGCGCGAATACCGCTCTTTTGTATATTGCTCTAACCGCAGCGGTCGCGCTTAGCTACACGCTGCCGCTAAGTCTTATTTTTGCGCTTATTTTAATGGGCTTTAATATGATCCGTAGCAACGAGCTGGTGAGCTTTTATGCGCTTGGAGTTAGCAAAAACGCTCTGATAATCCCTCCATTTTTGATCGCACTTGCGATTACTGCAGGCTTTATAGCTTTAAATTCCACCCCGTTTGCATACGCGCTAAAATTTCAAAAGAATTTAACCGATTTATCGCCTACGGGGGGAGATATGTTTTTGAAATTTGAGGGTAAATATATCTACATCAAAGCTCTAAACGGCAAAAACGCAAATGATATAACGATCTTTGATGTGGGTGATAACTCCGTTGCTTCACGCTCGCATGCAAGCTCTGGCGAATACGCAGGCAAAATTTGGCATCTGCGCGACGTAAATACCACGACTTTACCAGTGCAGCTTAAGCTTGGAGGAAGTGGATTAAGAAGTGAGTTTAGCGCGCAGAGCGAGGCGCTTAAGGGCTTTGATCCAAGCTCAATTGCAAGCGTTTATGATACGAGTAATGTATATTCGATCAGGGATGCTTTGCGTTCGATCCGCACCTTTTCGCATCAAGGCGTGAATATCTCCACCATAAAAGCAAGCCTTTATAATATGATATTTTTCCCGTTGTTTGCACCTTTGGCGGTATTGGTTCTGTATTATTATCTGCCCGTTACGGGACGATTTTTTAATCTTGCACTACTAAGCTTTGGATTTTTTATCGCTACGCTATGCGCTTGGGGTGTGCTTTTCGTTTTGATTAGGTTTTCTCTCAACGGCGTCATCATCCCAGAACTTGGCATTATCGTGCCCATAACAGCGCTATTAGGCTTTGC
>NZ_CALIJF010000080.1 GCF_938018035.1 uncultured Campylobacter sp.
AAAATCGCAAATTTAGCGATCTAGCGCAGCTTAAAGAGCAGATTTTAAAAGACGCTTCAGAGGCGGAGGCGGTACTACGAAGCTGCAAATTTTAATCTAGGCTTGTAAGCTTAAAGATAAAACTTGCGGGCTGTGCGCTTGAAATTTGATGCGTTTGCCCGCGTTTTGCATCTACGGCGCATTAAATGAGCCATCTGCGTCGTCCCGTATAAAAGTCGTGTGCCCATTGTCACTGAGAATACTTGGTGCACCGCCTGCGTCTGCGATGCCATATGGGAAGTGCGCACAAAAGCGGCGCGCAAGCTGCTAAAAAGTCGTTAAATTTTAACGACGTACCGCCTGCAGGACTTTAACGTACTTTGGGCTTAGGCTTATGTAAGGCGAGGTAAGTGTGAGCTGCACCGAGAATTAAGGGCAATAAAAAATCTTAGTTGCGCTGCGAAGCTTTAAAATTTAGCAGGGCCGCCGGCAAGCAAGAGTCGAGAGCGGCTAAATTATACGCATAGTCAAACGTAAAAATTTTGCCAAGCGCCTCTATTTTTGCGGCGCGTAAAATCGCAAAATGGGCGCGAAATTCTACCAATAGAGCTTTGGCTATGCTTTTAGTTTAAGTTCGTAATTAAAGAATTTAAAGGAACTGTTTTGGTAGCGTGAGATTTGGCGACATAAAATTAATGCTGCGAAAATACGGCGTAGAATTTTAAGGATGTATTTGCACGGCGCGGAATTTTAGGGTCTGTCAAGCAAGACATGAAATTTAATCATGCATCGAGCGTATCTGGGCTAGAAGTGGAGCACAAACTGGGATGCAGCTCGCTCGCATTAAAAGCGCTCATGCTGCGTTTAAAATTTAGGTATGCTTACGCACGGGGCAAACTAAGCGCAAAAATTCCATGCGTAGCGGTCGCAAATCGAGTGTCACGTAAGTGCAGAAAGCACGGCATGAGAATTCTGCGCTTAGCATGCGCAGAAAATATAAATCGAGTGCTGCGCGAATAGCGAAACTAAAGAGGAAACGGATGAAAGACGAAATTTTTAAAGAACCTATCAAAAAGCAGTTTGAGTTTGACGCCAGCGTCGCGTCGGTTTTTGATGATATGATCGGCCGCAGCGTGCCGTTTTACGAGACCAGCACGAGGCTTAGCAGCGAGCTTTTGGCGCGGATACTGCCGCAAAAGGCGCGCGTGATCGA
>NZ_CALIJF010000081.1 GCF_938018035.1 uncultured Campylobacter sp.
GAATTTGCAGAAGCTGCGAAATTTGCGCCAATTGAATTCCATGCTTCATTATGAGCAGACATAGGCGTATTCTGTGCAAGTCCGCCAGTAAATTCCATGCTTTGAAACGGAACGGCGTTATAAAGATTTTCACGAGGTATATCGCCCGCACCCGCCAACGCAATCGGCGTATCTGAAGCGACCTCGTATTGAGACGAAATTTGCGTTTTTTGAAAATCCGTAGCCGCTTTATTTTTATCATGCGCAGATCTTTTATCCTCTTTTTCATCAGAAGCAAACGCAGCCGCGGCAAAATTATCATATCCGCCAAACTCCTCCACGGGCATGCCGGCACTATCGAAAAGCCTGGAAAAATCCATATCAAATCCACTATTAACAGACACGCCGGCTGCATCTTGCACTACTTGCGAGACAGATTTTTTTTCCTCTGTTTTATAGGCAAATGAGCCGTCTGATTCATGCTGTTTAAGCGTAACGTCCGCAGAGTCTTTCGCTTCCTCTAGATTAGGCGCAGCGTCTGCCTTTTTTTCAACAGCAGTTTCATTAGAGCTATCAGCTCTTTGCGGCTTGTCTTGCTGCGCAAGCGGTAAAGTTTCGCTTGCCCGTGTGGTGGAAATTTCATCTTCTATTTGCGATTTATTTGTTTTGAAATTCTTGGGATTTTCATCATCTAGCGCTGCTAGAGCTATCGGAGCGTCGTCCTTTGCGAGCGAAATTTCGCCCCGAGGTGTGTTATTACTTTCGGCGGGTTCGCTTGTGCCGATACTATTTAGCGGCACATCCTCAGGGATATCGCTAGCAGCTAAGTTTAGAGGCATATCGTCTGCGATATTATCCGCAATCTTTTCTGCGACGGCGTTAAGCGGCGTATCATCGGCGATAGTGTCCGCAAGAGCTGCTTCATCTGCAAGCTGCGAGAGCGGAATATCATCTGCGATCTCGTCCGTGCGCGGCATATCGCCTACCAACTGCGAAAGCGGCACATCATCTGCAATCTCGGGCGCTATATCGTTTGCCAGCTGCGAAAGCGGTATATCCTTGCCGGAGTCATAAAAGCTATCCACAAGCTCTTCAAAATTACTGCCCGAAGCGGAATTTGCCTGGTCAATCGCATCGATCTCTTTCATCACAGAGCTTGCATCGGCAAATTCTTTCGCCATTTTTTCTTTCGCCTGCACGCTCATATTTTGAACCGAAAATTCGCTAATAAACGTAATGAGCTCAAGCGGCGAAAAAGGCTTGGTAAGGGTGTATCGCGCTCCTGGCACCGAAACATTCTTAGGCGTCAGAAACAGCGTCTTATTAAGATCAAATTTTGAAATATCATCGCTATCTTCATAATTTTTTATCGTCAAATCATATTCACTCTCGTCTGCACTATATGCTACCAGGTCCGCACCGATGCGCTCGCAGCAAATATTTACGACACTTGCAACCTGCTCATTGTGATTGTCAAGTAGAATTTTCATTTATGGCCTTTTGGAAAAATTTTACCTATTTTAAGATATTTTTGGTTATTAATTGCTTATATTTCTGCTAAATTTCGATCGTTTATGCGATAAACTTTGCTGCATTTTTGCGCCAAGCCCTCATCGTGCGTGACCAAAACTAGCGCGCCGTCGCTGTGCGAAACGTACTCAAAGATCACGTCCATGACCTCGTTTGCGGTATCTTTGTCTAAATTTCCCGTAGGCTCGTCGGCGAAGATTATGCGCGGCTTTTTGCAAAGTATGCGAGCGATGCTTACGCGCTGCTGCTGTCCGCCGCTAAGCTCGCCTACGCCCTGAGCAAGCGTATTTTCTATCTTAAGCTTTTTTAAAATTTTATCATCTATCGCGTTATTCGTAAGTTTGGCGGCAAGTTCAATATTTTCGCCAGAGGAAAAGCCCTTAAAAAGGTAGTGGGATTGAAATATTATACCGAAGTCGTTGCGGCGAATTTTAAGTCTCTCATCGGAGCTTAGCTCGTAAATACTGCGCTCGCCGTAGATCACCTCGCCCGAGTTCGGTTTTAAAAGCGTGCATAGAATATGAAGCAGGGTCGATTTGCCGCAGCCGCTAACACCCAAAATGGCGATGCTCTCGCCCTCCCCAACGCTTAAGCTTACATTTTCAAAGAGCGTATAATCATACGCGTGAGTAAGATTTACGCCCTTTAGAAGTTCCATATTTAGCCGATTTGAGCCGCTACTTCGGCAGCGAAGTCTTCGCTCTTTTTCTCTAGACCCTCGCCCACTTCGAAGCGGACGTATTTTACGATCTCGATTTTGCCACCTAGTTTTTTAGCTTCTTCCTCGATAACCTGCTCGACGGTTTTCTTATCGTCCATTACGTAAAATTGCCCTAGCAGCGTGAGGCGCTGATCGATCTGGGTATTATCGGCGATGAAGCGATCGATCTGACCCGGCAAAATTTTATCCCAAATTTTTTCAGGCTTATTTTGCTTGCGAAGCTCGTCTTTTAAAGCTTCGATCTCTTTGGCTAAAATTTCATCGCTTAGATGCGCGCGCGAGCCGAACTGCGGGATCTTATGAAGGGGCTTACCTAAGCGCACAAACTCCTCGTTTTCCTTCTCAAACTCACCTTTAAGAGCTAAGAATTCTTTTTCGATAAAATCAGGGTCAAGCTCTTTATAACTGATGACCTGAGGTTTCATCGCGGCTGCATGCATGCAGAGATTTTTTATAAGCTCCTTCGCACCCTCCGCAGTTCGCTCGCTGTCGCAAGCTGCGGCGATGATTACACCTACTCGACCGTTTGAGTGCAGATAACCGTTTACCACGCCGTTTGCGCCCGCCTTAATCGTCTCAAATCTTCTAACGACTAAATTTTCGCCGATCGTAGCGATCTGGCTTTTTAGATGCTCATCGAATTTAACGCCGTCGATGATGCTGGAATTTAGCTCTTCGACACTGCTAATTCCCTTGGTTTGGATATGTAGGGTGGTATTTTTAACTAAATTTATAAAATTTTGGTTTTTAGCTACGAAGTCGGTTTCGGAATTTATCTCGCTTATGGTGGCGATCTTATGATCCGCGCCCACTTCGACGCTTACTAAGCCCTCGCTAGCTAGGCGGTCGGCTTTTTTAGCAGCCTTTCCGAGGCCCTTTTCGCGAAGCAGATCGACGGCCTTGTCCATATCGCCGTCTGTTTCAACCAAAGCCTTTTTGCAATCCATCATCCCCGCTCCGGTGCTTTCGCGGAGCTCTTTTACCATTTGCGCGCTGATTTCCATTACTCTTCGTCCTCGCTTACGTCAAAATCCTCTTCGCTCATCGCCTCGGCTACGACTTCCTCTTTCTCCTCGTCGCTGACGGCTTCGCTCTGCTCGACATCCTCGCTTGCGTCTTGATCGCGAAGTGCCTTGCCTTCGTTGATCGCCTCAGCCATCTCTTGGCAGAAAAGCTGAACCGAGCGGATCGCATCGTCGTTGCCGGGGATCGGGAAATCGACTACGTCCGGATCGCAGTTCGTATCCAAAGGCGCGATAACCGGCATTTTTAGGCGGTTAGCTTCCGCTACGGCGATCTTTTCTTTAACCACGTCGATGACGAAGATCATATCGGGAAGACCCTTCATATTGCGAATGCCGCCTAGATAAAGCTCGAGCTTCTCTTTTTTGCGGCGAAGCATTAGCGCCTCTTTTTTAGTTAGTAAATTTATCGAGCCGTCCTCTTCCATAGTCTCGATTACTTCGAGCTTGCGGATCGATTGCTTGATAGTGGAAAAATTCGTCAGCATGCCGCCTAGCCATCTGTGGCTCACATAAGGCATGCCGCATTTTTCGGCGTACTCTTTTAGCGTCGCGCCGGCTTGTTTTTTGGTGCCTACGAAAAGTATCGTCTTGCCCTCGGCAGCCGCGTCGCGCACGATATTATAAGTGTAGCGGAAGTAGCGGATAGTTTTTTGTAGATCTATGATATAGATACCTTTTCTCTCGCCGAAAATGAATTTTTTCATCTTCGGATTCCATCTGCGCGTTTGGTGTCCGAAATGAACGCCGCACTCTAGCAAATCTCTCATTGTTACCATGAGTTTTCTCCTTGTGGGTTGCCCCGAAATTTAGGTTTCTCCTCCACACCCATTAACATTTGTTTTTAACAAACGCAACCAAATTTTAGGATTGGTGTGTGTGAATTGAAGCTGTGATTATATTTAAAAATAGCTAAATTAAAGCTAAATTTAATATAATCCAATACCTCGGCGTGGTTAAATTTTGCGCTGCAAAGATAAGACGACCGCAAGGGACGTGAGCGAAATTATTCGTCAAATTTAAATTCGCCGAATTTAAAAAGCGGCATCTGCTTCAAATTTCACTCAAAAAATCCCTTTTTCACGAGCCTGCCCTCTTTTACACAAAACTCCCCTTTTCGCGATCACGCTATCTAGGTTTAAAGCCTCGTCAAATACCGCAAAATCAGCGTCAAAGCCTACTTTTATCTCGCCTTTGCCGCTTAGATTTAGGTATTTTGCGACGTTTTTGCCCATCATGCTCAGCGCTTGTGGGATGGTTAGAATTTTATTTTTCACGCAGACTTGAATGACCTCTAAATTCGTCTCGCACGAAGCGCAGCCGTAGCCCACTAGCGCGCCGTTTTCGTCAAATCTAGGCACGCTGCCGTTGCCGTCCGAGCTCATCGTTAGACGCTCTAAATTTAAGCCGTTTTCAAGACCATAGGCGATAGCTTCGTAAAGCGGGGCAAATTTACTTCCGCCGCTCGTGATGTCGATGTAACCGCCCATTTTTTGAAATTTGATCGCCTCGTCAAAAAGCTCCTTCGTCCGTGCGCAGTGCGTCGGCGAAAAGTAATTAATCGGGAACGAATAGTCCTTAATCACGCTAAAAATGAGGTCGAATTTATCCGCGAGCCCGCCCATATGCATGTGCAGCATGCCGCCTTTTTTCGAGATCATGCCGCCGATACGGATCTGCGTCAGGGTCTTGATGAGCTCCTGCGCGGTCGGGTAGCTGCCGCGGTTGTCGCTCATCGCGATCTTACAGCCGATGACCTTGTCGATAAGCACCAGATCGCGCGTGACGGAGCCCGTAAATGTGACGCTAGGCAGCGCGTAAGAGCCCGTGTGGATGAAGGTCGAGATACCCTCGTATTCAAGCGCCTTTGCCTTTGAGTAGAGGTTTTCCAGACTCCTCGTGCACCCATCGGTGCCTAGCGTGCCCACGACCGTCGTCGTGCCGTAGCGGATGATCTGCGATAGCGTTATTTCGGGCGTTCGCGAGTGATAACCTGCCTCGCCGCCCCCGCCCGTGATGTGCACGTGCTGATCTATGAGTCCGGGCGCTAAAATTTTACCCTCTAGATCGTAAACCTCAAGTCCCTCAATACGAAAATCAAGCCCCTTAGAAACGGCTAAAATTTTACCTCCGCCGAGCAAAACGTCGCTCCTACCGACGTGCCCTGGCGCATATAGATCGGCATTTTTAAGTAACAGCATATTTTCTCCTTTGCTTTGGATTTTTTGTAAATTTTACGTTTTTTGACTTTCTTGACTGCGATGTCGCGCCGCAATCTCGCCTATTTTTCGCCGCTTCGTTTTACAGCGCCTCTACGTCAAATTTTATAGTGCTTCGAGAAATTTTAGCAAACCTTGCGGAGAAATTTTATATCCTGTTTTGCTTTTCATCGGCATAGTTTATTCATCACAAAGCCGCAAAAGCGCCCCGTGACACCATCTCTACGGTAGGAAAAATGTCGCTCGCTCTCAAAAGTGCAGCGCGGATCAAATTTAACGTTTCGCACCCCCACAGCTGCGAGCTCGTCGCGCAGCGCGGCGTTTAGATCGAAATGCCCCTGCGTTTTGTAGCGCTCAAACTCGCCCAGTTCAAGCCCGCCGAGTTCGTAGTTTCGCACCTTGATATTCGCGCCCACGAAT
>NZ_CALIJF010000082.1 GCF_938018035.1 uncultured Campylobacter sp.
TTTACGCATTGCGTTTGGGTGGATGATTTTAGCATCTTTGATCCGAAGCTCCACTCGATCACGCACTGCGCGCGCTCCAACCGCCTGCTTAGCAAAAAGCGGCTGAGCTTTAAAAAGCTGCTCGCAAGCGGGCTTAATTACAACATCGCTACCGATGGGCTTAGCTCAAATTTTAGCCTAAGCTTTTTAGACGAGCTGCGTGCAAATTTAATGATGCACGACGAGCTGGGCCTAGCGGAACTGGCGCGGGCGTTACTTTTAGGCGCGACGAGAAATGCGGCAGCCGCGCTGGGGCTAAGCTTGGGCGAGCTAAAAGAGGGTAAGCTCCCCGATATCGCCGTTTTTGAAGGCATCGAGTGCGAGCAGAGCCAGCTGGCGCTACAGCTCATTTTGCAGAGCAAAAACGCAAAATCACTTTTTATCGAAGGAATGAAATGCAATTTCTAAAGAATATCTTTGCGCCGATCGGCGCCGTGCTCGGGTTTATCAATAAATACTTTAAATCCCTAATTTTTCTGCTTATTTTGTTTTTGATTTTCGCAGGCGGCGAAAGCGCGCAACAAAAGGGCGCGAATCTCGCTCAGCTTTCATTAAGCGGCGCGATAATGGACGATAGCGAAATTTTAGAAAAGATCGAAATTCTGAAAAACGACGAGGCGATCAAAGGAGTGCTTCTGCTGATCGACAGCCCCGGCGGCGCGCTAAGCCCGAGCGTGGAAATTTCGCTGGCTATCAAGTCTCTAAACTCGCGCAAGCCGGTCGTCGCCTACGCCAAGGGCACGATGGCGAGCGGCAGCTACCTAGGCGGCGTGTGGGCGAGTAAAATTTACGCAAATCCGGGCAGCTTCATCGGCTCTATCGGCGTGATAATGCAGGGCTTAGATGTGAGTGAAGCGGCCGCTAAACTAGGGTTTGCCGAACAGATCGTCAAAGCGGGCGAGCTCAAAGAGGCGGGCACGATGATGCGAAAATGGAGCGACGCGGAGCGCGCGAGCCTACAAGCTCTGGTGGATGAGAGCTACGAGCTATTTACGCGCGAGGTGGCGCAGGCGCGCTCGCTGGATCTTAGGAAGCGCGATACGTGGGCGAATGCGCGAGTATTTTT
>NZ_CALIJF010000083.1 GCF_938018035.1 uncultured Campylobacter sp.
AAATTTCAGAAATTTGAACGTCGAGCTTATTGATGATCTCGATACCCTTGCGAATTTCATTATCGGTCATATCGCGGCGAAGACCACCCATAATGACGTTGCCGTAGGTCTTACGACCGCCGGTTACGAGCTGAGCTAACTCCATGGAGTACTCGCGCACCCTAAAGATATGCATGAAGGCGTTGTAGTTACCCGTTACCTCGCAGGCTAGACCGATATTTAAAAGATGGCTGTGAAGACGCTCGATCTCAAGGCAGATGACGCGGATAGCTTGCGCACGAAGCGGAATTTCAAGCTTGATGGCTTTCTCTGCTGCTTCAATACACGCAATCGCGTGAGCGTAGCCGCAAATTCCGCAGACGCGCTCTGCTAAATAGCCCATCTGATCGTAATTCATTCGGTTTTCAGCTAGCTTCTCCATACCGCGGTGTTGATAAAACAAGCGGTAGTCCGCATCAATAATCTCATCGCCGTCGCAAAATAGTCTAAAGTGTCCCGGCTCATCGCTCGTTACGTGAAGAGGTCCAAGCGGAACATCCACTACGCCATCACCGCTAGGAAATAAAAACTCTGCATTAGGTTCGTCTTTATGATCTACAGGATCAGGCCTATAGCGGTAGTCCATCGCGTCTTTGCGAAGCGGATGAAGTCCATCCGGCCAATCATCGCTTAACACCAAACGGCGTTTATCAGGCAAGCCCTCAGCGATTAAACCAAACATATCGAAAGCTTCTCTTTCGTACCATACGCAAGCAGGCACTAAAGGAGTAACCGACGGGAATGTAGGATCCGATCCGGGAATTAGCGTCCTAACGGTGATGAAGCATTTATCCTCTGCGGCGAAATCCTCCGCTTCGGTCATTTTGCCACCTTCCATAGATATCGCATAGTAAAGCGCGAAATTTCCGTTTAGCTCGCGCTCATCGTTAGGGATCATCGTGCTGATAAAACCGCCGATGTCATAATACAGCGTCTTAACCGCAAGCGGCAGATCATTTCTATCCACTAAAACGGTGATTTGATCCTCGGCTTGGCGGGTAACTTCTAAGACCTTGACTTTGGTCTTTAAAATTTCTATAAATTTATCGCCTCTCATTTTTAACCTCTCATCATTATTCTAACGCCGTTTTCGACGAGCATCCAAAAATCACCTACGTGCCATACGCCGAAAATTATCACTAAAGCGCAAAGCAAGATTAGCGGTAAATTCTCAAACAAGCTCATCTCTTTAGCATAAACCACTTCACCTTTAGGCGTACCGAAGCTCGCTAGATTAAAGTGCGCGAAGTCCGCGATGAAAATAATTACGAGCGCGATCGCAAATAATGCTACAGCTATGTATTGACCGCTGGCTATCGCGCCTTTGAAAACGTTAAATTCGCTTACAAAGATCGCAAACGCAGGAACACCTACGAGCGAGCAGACCGCAGCACCAAACATTATCGTAGTAAGCGGAGCGATTTTTACCATACCGCCCATTCTAGACATATCTTTGTGACCGTAAATTCTAGCGATATTACCGGTAGAGCAGAATGCAAGAGCCTTGGTAAAGCTGTGAGCTAAGCAGTGAAAGATCGCGGCAAGCAAGCCAAAATATCCGCCGATGCCTAGCGCAAATGCAATAACACCCATATGAACGACCGAGTGGTAAGCAAACATCCTCTTTACGTCGTGCTGACGAACAAGGAAAATTCCTGCTATAAATAGCGTGATCGTACCGGAAATTAACATCACGGATTGAACAAAGTCAAAGCCTACAGCTTGAGCTGTAATAGCGTAATATCTAAATATCGCTAGCATCGCACATTTTAAAAGCACACCCGAAAGTAGTGCTGAAATAGGAGCCGGACCTTCTGCGTGAACGTCAGGAAGCCAAGTGTGAGTAGGAGCAAGTCCTGCTTTGGTTCCAAAGCCTATTAGAGCGAATATAAAGATAAGCTTAGCAGCATCGCCGTTTAAATTTTTGGCATTATCCATAATGCTCGTCCAAAGCATCGAAGCCTCGCCGTCGCCTGTGATTTTGAATGTAGCCGCATATAGTAAAACGGTAGCATAAAGCGCGAATGCTAAACCGATCGAGCAGATAACGATATATTTGTAACCGCTCTCGGTGGATTTTTTATCTTTGTGAATAGCGACCAAAAATACCGATGCTAACGTAGTAGCCTCTACCGCAGCCCACATAAACGCAACGTTGTTACAGATCACGCTAAGCGTCATCGTAAAAACGAAAACGTGGCAGAGCGCGTAGTATTTTCTAAGATCGCTAAGATCCAAATGACCGCCCTGTATCTCCCACTTCATATAGGTGGTGGAGTATAAATTTACCAAAAAGCCCGTTACGGCGATTAGCACTAAAAATACGCAACCTAGGCTATCTAGGAATAGGAATTTATCGTATGCGTAAAACGCCTCGGCATTGCCGCTGATAAGCTTGCCTACGTTACAGAGTAGCCCTGCAGATGTAACTGCAGAAATCAAAACGTGTAGCGAGCTTAGGAGCTTGAAATTCTTAGGGCATAAGAATAATATCAGCGCTCCGAGCAACGGAAAAATTAATATAAAAGCTAAACTATTCATCATTAACCCCTTAAATTCGAAGCTTTAGACGTATCAAGCCCGTCATAAGCTTTGTAAAATCTAACCGCCAAAATGCTCATAATAATAACCGCAAAGATTGCATCGGTTAAAATTCCAAGCTCGACTAGCTCGTGAGAGTTGTAAGCCATAAGTGCAAGGCTTAGGTGGATGCCGTTTTCAAAGAGGCAGTAGGCTAGAATTTGCTTGATGAAAGAATTTCTTAGCATGAAGCCGAAAATTCCCATCATAAATACGGTTACCGCCGCTATTAGAACGATTCTTTCTTGAATAAGAGAGAATTTAAGCAAGATCGGATTGATTGTCATCGCAATCGCTAGCGAAAATCCCATCGCAATAACGGGGCTTACGAAAAAGCCGCCTACCGGCTCATCCTCGCTGATCACATCCAGCTTTTTAACTAGCCAAAATAAAATTCCCGGCACGAAAATAACCTTCGTAAAAAACGCCACTATCGCCCAAATTCTAAGCTGTGGCGCATTGAAGTTAGAATACAGCATAAAAAATATGCTTACCAAAAGTAGCGTCTGAATCGCGTAAATTCCGATCGAAAGCTTTAAATTTCTAAGTCCGAATACCGCGAGTGACGTTACAATCATACAAATTGCTAAAATATCGATACTATTCATCTTAAAATCCTACTACGTAAAGCGTTAATGCCGCAAAAGCAATGGCAAGAGCGCCGCATGAAATTTTGCGCATGCTCGAAGTCATTCTGAAGCGTGGTCCAAAGTTGTCGATGAAAACGGCTGCTACGTAAAATACGCCAGTTTTTAGCACAAAGATTATGATTGCCAAAAACGGATTGCTAAAATTCCACGGCTCAAATATCGTTAGGAATAATCCGATCATCGCAAATTGCTTCAAAATAAGCGCCGCTTGCACTAAGCCCAAATCGCTACCTGCATATTCGCCCAAAAGTCCTTCTTGAAGCTCTTGCTCGGCTTCGGCAAGATCAAATGGCTTTCTGCCGGTCTCGACATACATACACCATAAAAACGCAATCGAAGCGACAGCAAAGCTTGGAATTTGATAGCCGATCTGACCGCTGCGTACCATCTGCTGGATCTCAACTAAATTTGAAGTTCCTGCAGCCATCATTACTACGATTAGGCACATCATCATCACAGGTTCGACAAAAACGGCAAGCATCTGCTCACGTCCACCGCCGGTTGCCGCAAAAGGGTTACCGCTATCTATCGAAGCCGCACCGAATACGAAGCGCAAAAGCGCACCTAGATATAGGATAACGAAAATATCCGAATACGCTCCGAAAAGAGTATCTTTGCTGTATGTAATAGGAATAGCCGCCAAAATCGCTGCCGAAGTAGCGAAAAGGAAAAACGGCGCCCACCTAAATACCCAGTGGCTGCACGCAGGAACGGTTCTGCCGCGCTTAAAAAGCTTAATAATATCGCGGTAAGTCTGGAAAAAATCGCTTCCTTGTTTCGACTGAAGTTTGGCTCGAAGTTTTCTAGCCATACCGTCGAAGAGTGGAGCGACTAGGACGATAACCGCGACTTGAAATATCATTAAAAATATAGTTTGTATAGTCTGCATCTTAAACCTCCTAGATCAAGAAATATCCGACGCCCAGTATCGCGCAAAGATAGATTAGGATGTAAAGCGTATATAAATTTGCATAGCCGCTTTGAATAATTCCTATCTTATCGGCGACCTTCTTACTCCAATCGATTACCGGTTGATAAATTATCGTCCACCAAATGTCTTGTGGGTGGTTGTGATACTCGATCGGTCCGAAGTAGCCGTTTTGCTCTATTCTGCGTTTATGACCTCTAAATAACCAGTCCATAATCTTTCTTAAATCGCCGGTAAAAGGACTGCCGGTCATCTGCATGCGAGGGCTATATTTAAAGCCGCACGCCCAAGGATCTGTCTCGCGAGGTTTGTCGCGATTTGCTTTCATAACCGCTAGGATGATAAACGGAAGCAGCATTGTAGAACACAAAATCACTGCAATAAGAGGAGTTGAAACGATACTTCCCAAAGGCGAAGTGATTGACGAAGCGCCTAGGCTTGCGACATACCCACTATTGGAAGTAATAGAATTTACCGCTTGCATGATGTAATCAACTATGAAGTGTGCGCCTACACCAAATCCCACGCAGCCTATCATCAGTATGATCATTCCTAAAACCATTCCTAGAGGGCTTTCTTTTGCATTTTCCCAAATTTTTTCATCCCTTGGGGTTCCTGCAAAGATTACCGCATAAAGCTTAAGGTGCATACCAACCAAAACGCCGGTAAGTGCAAGAGCGACCACTGCTAAAGAGAAGGCGTATCTAATGAAAATTCCGCTTTCCTTAGCACCTTGAAGCATTCCTTGATAGGTAAACCACTCTGAAACGAAGCCATTTACCGGAGGAAGCGCTGCGATACCCATGATACCGATAAACATACCGACGGCAGTTAGAGGCATTTTTTTAGCTAGTCCTCCTAGCACGTCCATATTCTGCGTATGAGTAGCGTGGATTACAGAGCCTGCACATAAGAA
>NZ_CALIJF010000084.1 GCF_938018035.1 uncultured Campylobacter sp.
CGCACATACGCGGCGCGTGCCGCTCCGCAAAAAAAGCCGCAAACGCGCTAAATTCTAACCGCACGCTCCGAATTTTGGCATCGTAAATATCGGTAAATTTACACGCCCTACCCTGCTTGTGTCCGTGTTTTCTGCGTGCGTTAAGAGCAAAAATAGCGTCAGTATCGCAAACAGAACGAGCGGTTGAATGATAGGCTCGACAAAACAGGCGCCGCAAAGTATTCTTAACCGCAAAGTTTTCACGCAATGGTAAGAATTCCTGTAAAATTTTTCCTGCGAAACCGCTGCAAAATTTATCTGCGTTTTATATTGTGACCGTTTTTATCGATACATAAAAAGCCTGTCGTAAAACCTCCGTCATAGATCATCACTACTCCGTCTGCGGCAAATGTATCGTCGCAACCGATCTCATAGTCCTTTTTCACTTCCTCGCCCATGGGATCATCGAAAATATCATAAAAATACATGCCAAACCAACCCGCCTGGCGATATATATACTAACATATTTATCATCAACATGCACGCCTACGGCATTTGCGCCTTTTATTTTGTCTTTAAGCTCATCAAAAGTTTGCGCATCCCAGCCCAGAATTTTTAACGGTTCTACTATACTTGTTTTTTCGTCTGAATAGCTAAAGTTTGCGGTGCGGTTTTTATCCCAATCTTCAGCTACAAATCACTTAATCTTATCGCCGTCAAAAAGCACATTAAAGTAAATTTTATTCGGTCTTATCTCGCGCGCAAAATCGCGCAGAGCTAAAATTTGAGCTCGATTTTGCTCGTAATTTTTCGCTAAGCCCGGCTCTGCCGAACCTGCCGTAACATTTAGATAAACGACCACTCCTGCGACTAGCAAAAGCAAAGAGATGAAACAAAATTTTACGATATTACAAATAGCCGAAGTAAAGGAATTTATAGATTTTAACACACTTGTATCCTTAAATTTCATCGTCTACGCAAAGGGCAGAATTTTTTTGTAATTGCTCCACAGCTCGCTATCCTCGCC
>NZ_CALIJF010000085.1 GCF_938018035.1 uncultured Campylobacter sp.
CGCGTAGGTTCGGGCGCAGCCTCGGCATTGATCTGAGCCCGCAGCGCAAGCAGTGCAACTTCAACTGCGTCTACTGCGAGTTGGGCGCGGGCAAAACCCCGCTTCGCAAAATTCTGGCGGTGAAGATTAGAATGCTGAAAATTCTAATGGCAAAAATTTCGATACCAAAAATTCTGGCGCGCAGAATTCCGGTCCGTGAAATTTAACCAGTATGATGAGAAATAAAGCTGCGTTAAAATTTAAAAATTTCACAGCCTGCCCGCGCTCTTTTTGGATCCGCACAAAGCTCGCGCGAGCAGGTGCAACTCTTTGCTACTCATTCCCGCCGAAGCCGTTTGCCTCGAAATATCAAGCGCCGATGCGAAGCCGAGCGGAGTGGGTAGAAATTTTAAAATCGTGCAGGCTTGCTTCGCTGCGTAAATTTCGGAATTGCTTTTGCGCTCTTAAATTCCAAAAATCGTGCGGAGATAAATTTAATCCGCAGCGCGTGCTATTCTGTGATTTTGGTGGGCTCGCCGAATAGCCTATTTATCTCGGAGATCAAAATTTCCTTGCCGTCCTGCGCGCCGTTTGCGAGCTCGGCGAGACCTGCCTTGGCGGCGCGCACGCTCTTACTCGTATCGCGGGGCTTTGCGGCGTAGTTTTGCGGATCGGTGGATCTTAACAGATCGTCTTTCTCCCCGCCGTTATCTCCTGAAGAAATTTCGGAATTTTGCAGCTTGGAATTCGTCGTTGAATTTCGCTGTTCAGAATTTTGCGTCGCAGAATTTTTCGAATTTTGCTGCTCGGAATTTCTTACCGCATCCGTTTGCAATTTTGCGGCTTGCGTCTCATTTGCGGCGGAATTTATTTGCGGTGCACAGCTCTGCTCGCTCTCTTGCACGCCGGTTAAATTCCTATGATCTTGCTCGCCCGTTTGCGTAGATTCGGGATTTTCTTGCATGCTGCTAGAGGTGGGGCTTTCAGTAAAATTTTGCGACGCGGAATTTACAGGGCTTTGTGAGGTCGAATTTGCAGGGCGCGCAGTATCGGCGCCGGATTCGGAAGCCGTGCCTTGCGTAGAATTCTTGCTTTGCGTAGCAGTTGCGCCACCTGCGGAATTCCGATCGCGCTCGTTTTGGGCGGGATCATCGCCGTTTTGCGGCGCGCCTTGCTCGATCTTGATGGCTGCGCTCTCGCCGAAGAGTGATTTTAACACGCTATTTATCGCTCGCGAGCCCTTGCGCAGGTACTCTCTGTCCTGCCCCTGCGCGCGCGAGAGCAGATACAGCGTGCCGCGCTCAAATTTTAAAAATTCCACGCACTTGCTAAATTTCTCGCCTAGATCGTAATCGCGGTCGTAAATTTTGGCTAAAAAAT
>NZ_CALIJF010000086.1 GCF_938018035.1 uncultured Campylobacter sp.
GCCTCGTCTATGAGCTCTTTTTCGATCATGGAGCTTTTGGCGACGCCCGAGACGATCCATTTAAATTTCCACAGGCAGTCCGTAAAGTCGCCGAAATTCGGGTATTCGCTTTCTTTTAAATTTTGCGCGATGTAGTTCGTGAGCCATAAGAGTGCTCTGGTTCTTAAAAATGCGCCGAATTTTTCAAATTCGTCGTTTAAAACAAAGTCGCAAATTTGCGCGGCAAATTCGAAATTTTCCGCCTCTACGGCGTCTCTTATCGAGTCAAACAGACACTCCTCCTTATCTATCACGCTTTTTAGCCCATTTAGCTTTTCATAAAGCCCCTCTAGCGAGTCCTGTTCCATCCTTGCTCCTCATTAAATTTTGCGATAATTATATCCGTTTAGTCTGAAGTTAAGCAGGCTTGCTGCGATTTTAAAGCCCAAAAGGCAAAATGAAATTTAAGCGCTATTTTTAAAACAGTTCTGTTCGCGTGCTGTTTCAGCGCCCTATTTGCCGCCGCGATAGGTAAATTTCAGCTTTGTTATATAAATTTAATATTAAAATGCCGTACACATAAATTTTTTAAGAAAAGGGGAATTTATGGACATAAACATGCAGCGCTTTAAAAGCGAGTTCGAACAGATAAGCCGCTTTGGGGCTTTGGCGGGCGGCGGGCTTACGCGGCTTGCATTTTCGCGCGAGGATAAAGAGGCGCGCGACTTCCTCATATCGCTACTTCAAAAAGAAAATTTCAAGATCAGAATCGACGATACGGGCAATATTTTCGCTAAATTTAGCGGCGTCAACAATCCCAATCTACCGTCCGTCAGCGCGGGCTCGCATATCGATAGCGTACCGCAGGGCGGCTTTTACGACGGCACGCTAGGAGTTATGTGCGCGCTGGAGGCGATCCGTGCGGTGCGAGATAGCGGAGAGAGGCTTGCGCGACCGCTGGAGCTCATCGTCTTTGTTTGCGAGGAATCAAGCCGCTTTAAAATGGCGACCGTAGGCAGCAAGATAATTAGCGGCAAGCTATCGCGGCAGCGGCTGGGCGAGCTAAAGGATAAAGACGGAATTTCGCTATTTGACGCCATGCAGAGTTTCGGGCTAAATCCCGCAAATTTAAAAAGCTGCGTCCTGCCCAAATCCAGCTTTCATAGCTATATCGAGCTTCATATCGAGCAGGGGCCGGTATTGCAGCGACGCGGTATCCCCGTAGGCATCGTCACGGGTATCGCCGCGCCCGTGCGATACGAGCTGCGGATCGAGGGCAGAGCCGATCACAGCGGCGCTACGCCGATGGATATGCGCTGCGACGCCCTAGCTTGCGCTAGCGAGATCGTTTTAAGCGCGGAGAGGATCGCAAAGGAGGGCAAAACCACGGTCGCAACGACGGGCTATGCAAATGCAATACCCGGCGTGCTAAACGTGATCCCCGGCTCCTGCACGCTAGGTCTTGATATACGCGATATCGATGAGGAAGCGCTTAGGGCGGCGGACGATAAAATTTGCGCCGCGATAGATAAAATTTGCGCTCGCAGAGGGTGTAAATTTGAACTAAAAAATCTCATCAAAGATCGCCCCGTAAAGCTAAGCGAGGAGATGATAGATCTGCTTGAGAGCTGCGCCGGCGAGCTTAAAATTCCAAGCCTGAGGCTTCCTAGCGGCGCAGGACATGACGCGATGAATATGACGGAGCTTGCGGATCGCGTGGGGATGCTTTTCGTGCCGTGCAAGGACGGCATCAGTCACAACGTAAATGAAAGCATAAACTGGGACGACGCGTTTGTCGCTACGAAGGTTTTAGCCGCGGCGATGTTAAACTTAGCCAAAAAATAAAGGAGAGAAGATGGATGCTATCGCACAAAAAGTAGAGGCGCTCAAAGGCGAGATGATCGGGGATCGCAGGTTTTTTCACTCGCATCCCGAGACGGGCTGGTTTACCTTTTTTACGACCGCGGTTATCGCAGATCGTATGCAGCGCCTGGGCTATGAGATAAAGCTCGGTCGCGAGGTAGTAAAGGCCGAAGCCAGACAGGGCGTAGGTAGCAAGGATGCCTGCGAGAAGGCGAAGCAGCGCGCCAAAGAGCTGCTAAACGCGGATCAGATAAAATTTCTTGATGCGATGGAGGATGGGCTAACGGGTTTAGTTGCCGAAATAGACACGGGGCGCGCGGGCAAGACGGTCGCTTTTAGATTTGACATAGACGGCGTGGACGTGACCGAGAGCACGGACGCGGACCATCGCCCTTTTAAGGAGGGCTTTCGCTCCGACATTAGCGGCATCACGCACGCGTGCGGGCACGACGGGCATATCACGATGGGGCTTGCTCTGGCAAAGCTGATCGCGCAGAGCCTAGACGATTTTAGCGGTAAATTTAGATTTATCTTCCAAACCGCCGAGGAGGGCACCAGGGGCGCCGTGGGTATGGAAGCTGCTGGCGTTACCAAGGGCGTGGATTACTTGCTGGGCGGTCATATCGGCTTTCAGGCGAGCACCATGAGAGGCATCATCTGCGGCACCAAAAAACTGCTTGCGACCACTAAATTTGACGTAAGCTTAAAAGGCAAGTCCGCTCACGCCGCGGGCGCGCCGCAAAACGGAGCCAACGCCCTGCTCGCCGCAGCCGAAATGGCGCTTGATATGCACGGCATCACTAGACACGCAGACGGCGTTACGCGTATCAACGTCGGTGTGCTGCGCGCGGGCGAAGGGCGCAACGTCATCGCGCCTAACGGCTATCTCGCGTGCGAGACGCGCGGCGAGAGCACGGAACTGAATGAGTTTATGAAGGCCAAGTGCATGGACATAGTGGAGGGCGTTTCTAAAATTTACGGCGTTAGCTACGATGTGCAGGTTACGGGCGGTACCGCAGGCGGCGATAGCGACGAGGCTACCACGCAGCTTTACGAGGATGCGGCGAAGGCATCGCCGTTTATCGACGATGATAAAATCGTAAGGGAGCTAAACTTCGGCGCATGCGAGGACTTCGCGCATTTTATGCGCTCGGTGCAAGATGCGGGCGGCAAAAGCGGATACTTGATGATCGGCACGGCGCTTACGGCGGGGCATCACAACGGTAAATTCGACTTCGACGAAGACTCGCTGCTTGCGGGGGTGGACGTGTATCTGCGCTGCGCGTATAAGCTAAACGGCAAAGTTTAAAGGAGATGAGATGAAAAGAGCACTACTTCTAAGCGCTTCCAGTTACAAAGACAGCGGCTATCTAAACCACTGCAAGGGGTGGATCAAGGAATTTTTAGGAAGTCTTTGGGAGGATGAAATTTTATTCATTCCGTTTGCGGGCGTTAGGCGCACGAACGATCAATACGAGCAGAAGGTCGCAGACTGCTTGGAGAGTAACAATATCAGATCGATCCACCGATTTGCCGATATGAAAGCCGCCGTTAAAAATGCCAAATCGATCTGCATCGGCGGCGGCAATACCTTCGTGCTGCTAAATGAGCTTTATAAATTTGATCTCTTAGGCGCGATCAAAGACGCCGTGGATAGCGGTACGCCGTATTTCGGCTGGTCTGCGGGCGCAAACGTCGCGGGCAAGACGATGATGACTACCAACGACATGCCGATCGTCTTCCCGCCCTCGCCGGTAGCTCTGGGGATCTTTCCGTATCAGATCAATCCGCACTTCATAAGCGGTAAAATTTCAAACCACAACGGCGAGAGCAGGGAGGAGCGGCTGGAGGAGTTTTTGATCGTCAATCAAAACGACAGCGTCTATGCTATGCCCGAGGGTAGCGCGTTTTTGATAAACGGAAATGAGTGCGAGGCGATGGGGCATGCGGACGTGCTGAAATTCGAGTACAAAAAAGAGATCTCGCGCATCGCCGTGGGAAGTAAATTTAAAATTTAAAAGGAGTTATCGTGCAGACGTTTAGGCTATTTTTGGCGCTTGCGGGTATCGTCGCAGTCGTCGCTTTACTGATCATGAAGAAGGATACTAAAACCGTGCTTATCGGCGTGGGTTTGGTGCTGTGCGTGCTTTGTCTAAAGCCGCTGGACGGGCTGGGCGCCTTTACCTCGTATATGACTAAAGCAGGTCTTATTAAGGCGATATGCGCCAGTATGGGTTTTGCCTTCGTGATGAAATTTACCGGCTGCGACCGCGCGCTCGTAAATTTACTAACCAGGCCTCTTGGAAATATCGGATTTTTATTGATCCCTATCGTCGTGGCGCTTACATATTTTATCAATATCGCGATTCCTTCCGCTGCGGGCTGCTCGGCTGCGGTCGGCGCTACGCTGATCCCCGTGATGATGGCTGCGGGCGTTAAACCGGAGATGGCGGGAGCTGCGGTATTTGCGGGCACTTTCGGTAGCGTTTTAAGCCCGGGCTCGGCGCACAACGTATTTGTAGCCGATATGGTAAAGGCGCACAACCCCTCCTACACGGTTCAAGACGTTATCGGGGTGCAGTTTCCCAGCGCGATTACCGCTTTGATCGTAGTTTTAATCATAATTAGCATAACAGCGATAGTTTGCAAAGACTACACCAAGGGGGTGAATTATCTAGCGCAAAGAGAAAATTCCGCAGGTGCAGACGGCGCAAGCTCTGCCGTATCCGCCGCCGGTTCAAATTTATATGCGCAGCCTCAAAAAATAAACGTCTTATACGCACTTATGCCGCTAGTACCTTTGGTGATTTTAATCATCGGTGGTACGTCCAAGCTCAACACGATCTCCTTTCTTAAATGGACCAAGATGGGCGTTGCCGAGGCGATGCTACTGGGCGCTATCGTCACCATCGTTATTACTCTGAGCAACCCTCAAAAGATCACGAAAGAATTTTTCAAGGGCATGGGTAGCGCGTATGCCGATATCATGGGTATCATCATCGCAGCGGGCGTCTTCGTCGCGGGTCTTAGCGCGTGCGGAGCGATCGATTTCGTAATCGAGTGGCTGAAGGGCGAGCAGGGCTACGTAAAATTCGGCGGCACCTTCGTTCCGTTTTTTATGGGCGTCGTAACAGGCTCGGGAGATGCGGCGGCGATGGCGTTTAACACCGCCGTGACCGTGCACGCCGACGCGCTGGGTTTTGAGCAAGATAAGCTCGGTATGGCGGTTGCGATAAGCGGCGCGCTAGGCAGGAGCGCATCGCCGATTGCAGGCGCTTGCATCGTTTGCGCGGGACTTGCGATGGTAAGCCCTATTCAGATCGCTAAAAGAACGGCTCTAGGTATGTTTCTATCCGTCTGCGTCATCGCATTTTTCATTTTGTAAAGGACTTAATATGGATATCGTGCAGAGGTTTTTAAACTACACCAAGATCAATACCACCACAAATAGAGCCGCGGGTGCTGCGGGCATAATGCCCTCAAATCCCAAGGAGCTTGAGCTAGCAGGCCTCATAAAAGGCGAGTTAAAAGCCCTGGGCATAAAAAATATCAGCCTTAGCGAGAAGTCGATTTTGATCGCTAAAATTCCCTCAAATTTAGACGCGCCCGCTGCGAGCATAGCGTTTTTCGCTCACCTTGATACCAGCGCCGAGCAGAGCAGCGACACCAAAGCTCAGATCGTAAGATACGAAGGCGGCGATATCTGCCTAAATAAAGAGCTAGAGATCTATCTTAAAGAGAGCGAAAATGAGGAGCTGCAGGATTACAAAG
>NZ_CALIJF010000087.1 GCF_938018035.1 uncultured Campylobacter sp.
GCCTTCATTATGATTAAAATGATTAAGAATAAAACTACGACGCCGGCTGCGACGGTAAGACCCTTTTTCAAATTCGCGTTCTTATCGACATTGCCGCTATTGATCACTATGTCGTCTATGCTGCTCATATCGAAATTTTTGTCGTTCATACTCTCTCCTAAGATTATTATTTACTTTGTAAATTCTACCACGCAAAATGTACGAAATAAATAAATTCGGGTAAGCTTACCCGAATTTATTAAATTTAATACATCGCGCGGTCGTAGATGATAAAGCGGTGCGCCAAATCCCGCACTTCCTCTTTAACTCGCGCCTGAAGCTTGGAATTTGAGATGTCGCTTAGTACGTCGGCGATTTTATTTCCGATAAACTCAAATTCTTTCTCCTTCATGCCGCGCGCGGTAAGTGCGGGGCTGCCGACGCGGATGCCGCTGGTGACGAACGGACTGCGAGTCTCGCCCGGCACGGTATTTTTATTCGTCGTGATGCCTGCGTTTTCAAGCGCGGCGCTAGCGTCCTTGCCGCTAAAATCTCTATTTAAAAAGCTCATCAAAATCAGATGGTTGTCGGTGCCGCCGCTAACGAGATCAAAGCCGCGCTTAACCAGCGTCTCGCCTAAAATTCTAGCGTTTGCCTTGACCTGCTTGGCATAGAGCTTCCACTCGGGGCTTAGATTGTGTTTAAAGCCGACCGCCTTAGCAGCGATGACGTGCATTAACGGGCCGCCCTGGATGCCCGGGAAGATCGCCGAGTTGATCTTTTTGGCAAATTCCTCGTCGTTGGTCATTATAATTCCGCCGCGCGGACCGCGAAGCGTCTTGTGCGTGGTCGAGCTTACGACGTGGCAGTGCGGAAACGGATTAGTATGTTCGCCCGCGACGACTAGCCCTGCAACATGCGCTACGTCGGCGAAAAGAAAGGCTCCCACACTATTAGCGATCTGTCTAAATTTAGCAAAATCTATCTCGCGCGTATAGGCGCTTGCGCCGCAAACGATCATCTTCGGTTTTACGATCTGAGCGATCTCAAGCACCTTATCGTAGTTTATGCGGCCGTCGAGCTCCACGCCGTACTCGAAGCTCTCATACATCTTTCCGCTGCTTGAGACCTTCGCGCCGTGCGTCAAATGCCCGCCGTGGCTAAGCGCCATGCCTAAAATTTTATCGCCCGGTTTCAAAAATGCGGCATAGACGCCTTGGTTGGCTTGGCTACCGCTGTTTGGCTGGACGTTTGCAAACTCACAGCCGAAGAGCTTTTTGCAGCGATCGATCGCGATCTGCTCGATCTCATCTACGAACTCGCAGCCGCCGTAGTAACGCTTACCGGGATAACCCTCGGCGTATTTGTTCGTTAGCACCGAACCCATCGCCTCCATCACCTCGGGATAGGTAAAATTTTCACTCGCGATCATCTCCAAATAATCGCACTGGCGGGCAAGCTCTTTGTTAGTTAAACTAAAAATTTCATTATCGAATTTTTCTAAATTTGACACGTTTACTCCTTCTCTAAATTTAGCGGCCTCATCGCAGGGAACAAAATCACGTCGCGGATCGATTTTTTATTCAGCAAAATCATCGCCAAGCGATCGATTCCAAGCCCCCAGCCAGTAGTCGGGGGCATCGCGTAACTAAGCGCGCGGACGTAATCCTCGTCCATCTCGTGCGCCTCGTCGTCGCCCGCGTTTTTAGCGTCGATTTGCGCCTTAAATCTGGCGTATTGATCGAGCGGATCGTTCAGCTCGTTAAAGGCGTTGGCTAGCTCCTTGCCCGCGATATAGAGCTCAAATCTCTCGGCTATTTGCGGATTTTCGTCGCTTCTGCGCGAAAGCGGGCTGATCGAGATCGGAAAATCCACGATGAAGGTCGGATTTATGAGCTTAGCTTCTACGTAATTATCAAAAAGTTCGCTCTGCAGGTGGCCTAGATCGAGCTTTTCATTGACTTCAAATTTATCCTCTTTGAGTTTTGCGACGATCTTTTCGCGATCATTTACGATCTGCGGCTCGATGCCGCCTATCTGCGCAAGCGCGTCGAGATACTTTATGCGCGCAAAAGGCTTTGAAAAATCGATCTCGCACTCATCGTAGGTTAAAATTTCGCCTAGCCCAAGCCTCTTAAACAGCGCTTTAAATAGCTCCTCGGTTAGGTTCATCGCGTCGTTATAATCATGCCACGCCCAGTAGAATTCTATGCTGGTAAATTCCGGATTGTGCGTCAGATCCATACCTTCGTTGCGGAAGTTTCGGTTGATCTCAAAGACCGCCTCCATGCCGCCTACTATAAGGCGCTTGAGATACAGCTCCGGCGCGATACGTAGGTAACGATCAACGTCTAGGGCGTTGTGGTGCGTGATAAATGGCTTAGCGTTCGCGCCACCTGCGATTGGGTGCATCATCGGCGTTTCGACCTCTAAAAATCCATGCTTTTCAAAAAAGCTGCGGATCTCGCTAACGATGATCGAGCGCTTGATAAAATCCTCGCGGACCTCGGGGTTCATTATCATATCGAGATATCTTTGGCGGTAGCGCATCTCGATATCGACAAGGCCGTGAAATTTCTCCGGAAGTGGGCAGATCGCTTTGGACGCAAGCGTTATTTTGCTGGCATGGATCGAAAACTCGCCCGTTTGGGTGACGAAGGCGTATCCGCGCACCAAAATTATATCGCCCACTTCGAGATTTTTCTTAAATTTAACGTAATCCTCCTCGCCAATGCTGTCGCGAGAGTAATAAATTTGAATATTGCCGCTTTGATCTTCTATGTTTGCGAAGGTGGATTTGCCCGCGACGCGCTTTAGCTTTAACCTTCCTGCAAGGCTTACCTCCTCGCTCGCTTTTTTATCCTCGGTATCTTTTATGTAGCCGAATTTCTCTTTAAACTCGGCTATGCTCATATCTTTTTTTAGAAAGTGCGGATAGGGATTAGCCCCCAAATTCCGAAGTTCCGACGCCTTGTCTATCCTTTGGATTTCTAACTGGCTATCAAACAATCTACTTCCTTTTTGCCGCGCATTCAGGGCAAATTCCATACAGCTGCATCATATGTCCCGTAAGCGTAAATCCGTGCTCTTTGGCGACGGCAAGCTGTTTTCGCTCAATAGTGGCGTCTTGAAATTCTATGATCTTATTGCAGCTTTTGCAGATTAGATGGTCGTGGTGAGGCTTGTTGGCAAGCTCAAATTTCTTGCCCTGTGCGCCAAATGAGATCGACGTCGCCATCCCCGAATCCTCTAGTAAATTTAAGGTGCGATACACCGTCGCTATGCCTACGTTTAGCTCCGGAAATTTCGCTTTGATCTCGTTGTGAAGTGCCTCAGGTGTGAAGTGTTTATTGTTGTTATAAAGCGTGCGGAGCAAAACCTCGCGCTGCTTAGTATATTTTAGACCGCTAGCGGCAAGCGCCTTTTTAAACTCAACAATTAGAGCGTCAAACTCTAAATTTTCGATTTTTGCATTCATAATTTTGTCCTTTCTGTAGAATTTACTTCTGAACTGGCGTTAAAATCGCTAGGTTCAGTGCTTTGATTTTGATCCGAGTTCATACGGGCGGTAGAATTCTGATCTTTTAAGAGCTTGTCATCCATCTTAGAACCGATGGAATTTAAGCTTTGTTTGATCTTCGGATCATCTTTGAGATTTAAAATCCAATTTCCGATTTTTAAGAAAATCGGCGCAGTTTTGCTGCTTTCAAAATACTTTTTAGTCTGTTCGTTCATCGACATAGGACCGCTTGCAAGCGTAACAATAACGGCAAAAATCAAGAAAATTTTACTTACGCTAAACACGAAACCGCCGATCTTATCGACAAATCCGAGTCCACTCCATTTAAAGAATTTTGAAATGATTTCGCCTATAATCAAACACGAGATCCATACACCAAAAAGCACAGCGATAAAGCCGATGAGAACCTGCGTCGTATCGCCCGAAAGCACGCCGTTTGCATTCTGCAAAGCTGGAATTTTTGCTGCAATCCACTCGCCTGCCATAGTTTTATAACGCATCGCGGCAAAAAGACCGCCGATGAGACCCAAAATTCCAAAAATTTCTTTTACGATGCCGTTGGTGATACCGCGCAGTCCGAAGAGCACTACGAGTACCAAACAGCCGACGTCGAACCAGTTAATACCTTCCATCAAGCACCCACCACGCCTATTAGCTCTTGCAGGTTAGTCGAGTACCTAAACGCCGTATCTTTTGAAATTTGATTTGCACGGATCGCTTTAACCATCGCTTGAGTTTGAGTTATCATACCGGTAGATTGCTGATTTAGCTGCATTTGAGAGTAAATTTGATGCACCTTGTTTTCGCGGATTAGATTCGCTACGGCATTGTTATTGAGCAAAATTTCATGGATCGCGATACGTCCACCGCCAAGCTTCGGCAAAAGCGATTGCGAAATGACCGCGGTAAGTGACACGGAGAGCATATTTCGCACTTGGAGCTGCTCGCCGCCATCAAAGCTATCGATAATACGGTTGATCGTTTGCATCGCGGAGTTGGTGTGTAGCGTACCAAATACCAAGTGACCGGTCTCAGCCGCGGTAATGGCGATCGAGATAGTCTCTCTATCGCGCATCTCGCCCACGAGGATAATGTCCGGGTCCTCACGCAAGGCAAATTTTAATGCATTAGCGTAGGAATGGGTATCGGTGCCGATATTTCTGTGAGAAAAAAGCGCTTTTTTATTGGTATGGACGAACTCGACCGGATCTTCAACAGTGATGATGTGCTTGCGCTCTTTTTCGTTAATCTCGTTTAGCATCGCGGCAAGAGTAGTTGATTTACCACTACCAGTAGGCCCGGTAACCAAAATCATACCTTTTTCGTGCTTGACTACCTCTTTAAAAATCGTAGGGGCTTTTAAATCGTCCAGGCTAGGAATATCGATAGGAATAATACGAAATGCGGCAGCCAAATCGCCGTTCATAGTGTAGTAGTAATTTCCACGGAAGCGTCCGATATTAGGAAGCTCGATCGCAAAGTCAAGCTCTTTATTTTCCTCGAGCGCACTTTTTTGAGCATCGGTAATGAGCGCGTAGCAGATATACTCGATATCCGTGCCCTTAAGCGGGTCCATGGCAAGTGGGCGCAGTGTGCCGTCGATACGTATTTGAGGCGCCGAGCGCGAAACTAAGTGAAGGTCGCTCGCTTTGTTAAAAACGACGGTTTTTAGTAGGGTTTCGATATCTACTAAATTTCTTTGAACTTCTTCCATAAAATTCCTTTCAATCTATGATTTTCGGTACTACGAAGTAGCCGCCTTCGGACTGCGGAGCATGCTTTAAGACGCTTTCTGCGACGTCGCTTTTGCGTGGAATATCTTTGCGAAACGGAGTACCGCCTTTTAGCGTAGTGATAGCCGCCTCGCCGCTTTGTAAATCCAGCTCATTTAGAATTTCTACAAAATCTACAATATTATTTAATTGACCTTTAAATTCTTCTCGCTTAGCATCTGGAATTTTAAGAGCGGATAGCCTTTCCAGCTTGCTTAGCAAGGCATCGTCTATTATCATAACTTTCCTTTTTCTGATAAATGCGACATTATATCATAAAAATTCTTTATCTTAGGCGGTATTTAAAATTTTTTATGCTACAATTACGCCGATTTTCTCAAA
>NZ_CALIJF010000088.1 GCF_938018035.1 uncultured Campylobacter sp.
GTTGTTGATATCGTTTATGGCCTCATGCTCGTCATTTTTGACTTCGGCCATAAAACGAAGCCATGATTTTAAAAAGTCTCTATTTTCGTTCGTGTCGGCCAAGCTGAAGGGATTTAATTTAAAGCCGTCACTCTCGCTATCATGGTACTCACCGTCTACGTAATTCGTGAAGTTATACATACCGCGTAGCTTATCCATCGCAAATATATCTATGGGGTATTTAAATAAATTCGTCATTAAAAATTGCGCCAGCGTCGTCTTTCCGCTTCCCGTTCCGCCCACTATCATCGTATGCCCGGCTGGGCGATCGCCGTCTGGCTGCCAGTGAAAATTGAATAAATACGGCGTGCCGTTTAGGTGCTTAAATGTCGTTATCGCTTCGCCGCCCCAGTCGTTTTGGTTAAATCCGGTTACTTCGTTTTCAAAATTTGCGATCGTGGCTAAGTTGCTGATATTTAGCGTTTTCTTTCTAGCGTTTAAATTTCCGCGACTAGGAAAGAAACTAAAATAAAGAGCTTTTTGATTTAGCGTTTCTCGGACAACATTTAATCCTTGATTTTCTAGGATATTTTTTAGCTCGTTCGAGCGGTTTTCCAGCTCTTTGAGGCTATCGGCTAGGCAATATACCGAAAAGCTCGTTTCTACTAAATTTTCTCTGTCGGCTTGGATTAGCTCCATTAACTGATCTAGCTCTTGGCGGACTAGCTCTACCGCAAACGCTTTGGTGTCCTTTATCTTCTTGATCGCCTTGCGCTTTTCGTAGGCTTTTAGATAAATCATAGCCATAAATTCGTTATTGCTTTTGATTAAATTTGAGGTGATGATCGACTTGATTTGCTCAGTTTCGTAGGCTTTTACGCTGATAAATCTAGCGTATTTGGTCGTACCGTCGTTGCGGTAAAACTCTATGTAGTCTTTTTTAAATTCGACGTATGAGCTTATGTAACTATCTGTGATCAGCTCATTCGTATATGCAAGGTTCGTCTCTTTCGCGTTTGAATACGTGGCATAAAAATTTATGATCTCATCGCCGCTTAGCTGTCTTGGCTGATAAATCGAAAAGTAGTTTTTGATGTTTGAGAACGTATCGCTTAAAAGCTCGATTTTTTGCTTCAATCTCTCACTTTCCTCACTTTCCTCATCTTTCTCACTAGTCATCTTGGTTTTAAAGCTTTCTAGCAGTCCGGTGATATTTTTCGTCATCGTAGAAATTATTAAAAAGTATCTTATAGCGTATATATCTTGATCGGTTTCCCATTTTTTTATGATCTCGTTCGCATACGGATTTATATTTTTGTCTGTATATTCTTTGTCGTCTTGCTTTGTTTTTTTGATGATTAAATTTATTTCTACGTCATCTTTCAAAGTCGTAAAAAACATAACGCGGTTTAAAAGGTAGTCCGTCTCGTCGTCTAAGCTGATTCCGGCGTAGCTTACCCCTTTTAGCTCTACTGCTATACTTGCGTTGCCGTCTTTGGTGATTATTATATTCTCGCCGTATTTGCAGGCGATGTTGTTTTCTTTTGCCAGTGTATAAATTTGCGGTTCTGCTATCATTAAAATTTCATCCGCTTTTTTATTGATCTTATTGATTTTTGATAAAACGTCGTTTTCCGTTTTATTTTTAATACTTGGTTTTTCTTGGCTTACGTCAATGCCAAGCTCTCTTTTTAGTTTTTCTTTCTTTTTGTTTTGATTCCACTCTTTGATTACGCCTATTATTCCGCGAGCCATTTTCTAACCTATGCATAAAATTTGTTTTGCGATATTTTCATTTTAGAACCGATGATGTCGTATATGTCTTCATCAAAAAATTCTAAAATAAAGAAGAAGCAGTATAAAATAGCAACGACTGCTAACGAATATAAAATCAAGATAAACCACGAGATAAATCCAGCGATTATAATCGTGAATAGACTCGTGGTTGTTAGACCTATGATTTTCGTTCTTTTGGTTAAGTCCATATAGCAGTCGGTCACTATCATTCGCTTTTACCTTTTACATTGCTGCGGCAGATAAGCCGTATGCAATACCAAGAATAATCGCGATACCAAGTAGCAATTTTATATTATTTTTTAAAGCCTCGATATTTACGAACATTATTGTTAAGAATACTACGACCCAAATAATACCGAATACGGTGATTACCGTATTGATAACGCTCGCAGCACTACTGCCGGCTTCCGTAATCTGTTCGTTTGCCTTTGTTTCCAAAGTTTTTAAAACGTTTTGGCCGCCAGCTCCGAATAAGTAAAACGGCAAGAACATTAAAAAGTAAAAAATACCTTTCGCCTTTTTCGAGACTTCTCTCATTGTTTGCTCCTTTTTTGATTAGAATATTTTTGATTTCCAGCACTATACTATTTTTTGAAAACGGACATTTTGTAAAATATTTTTTAAAATACCGATTTCAAGGCGATAGAAATTAATGGTCTAAAATTACTTAAAGTTTTGATTTACTTTTTGAAATCTTTGATTTATTGACTGCGTAGGTATTGCTATAAGCTTTTTAGAAAATTTGCGCTTGACAAAATGTCCTTTTCAAAAATTTTACAAATTCTTTTAAAAATTTTCTTTTTCGTTCTGTTTTGCTTATCTCTGAATATTTTTGCTGAATATTTTTAAATTTTTCTTATATTTTATCCATAAGCTTATCCAAGTAAAATTTTATTATTCTGTATTAGTGCATTGCAAATATGATTTTGATTTTTTAAGTATCTTTGTAATTTTTCATCGCGCTCCCTTTTAAAGCCTACTCGTTTTTTCAAAAATAAAACGCTCTACGTTTTATTTTATTTTCGGTAGTTGTAAAATTACCGAAAATCAGAGCTTTTTTAAGTTTAGTTTCCCCATTTTTAGGCGCTTCATCGCCGTAAAAATGAACTAAACTTAAAAAAATGACATACAAAAGGGGTTATCCTGCCTGTTTTCTTGCATTATCTTTTTTAAAGCTACTTACGCTAACATCTTTTGCAAATATGTTTAAAAGCTATGAAAACTTTTTTAAAATTTAAAAGGGAGAGAATTTGGCGAGGCGTAATTGGGATGCGTTTTTTGAAGAGTTAGAAGCCATAAGGGCGGGCTATACTCGCACCGCAAAATCGGAGCATAAATACGTTTCCTTTGGAGGCGGCGTAGGATTTTCCCGCTCGCATATTCCTTTCCCTAAAAACGACTTCGCCAAGCAATCCGTCGTAAAGATGATTTCAAATTTGCCTAAAACCTCCATCAAGCGCTGTATTGACTATGCCCTTAAAAACTCTCTTGACGGCGCGGCTATCAATGAAAAAGGGGAGAGAGTAGGCAGCGATGAAATTTTAAAAGAATGGGGCAAGGATTTTGGCGACAATCCAAACTCGAAGGACGCGTGGCATTTGATTTTTTCCATTAACGAGCCTTGCGACGATCAGAGAAAATTGCGGGCTTTAAAAGAAAGCGTGCATAACGTGCTGGGTTTAAATTTTAGCGGACATAAATATGCTTTTGTGCTACATACTCATCAAAACAATCCGCACGTGCACGTAGTTTTAAATAAGCGAAACAGCTTTACTAAGAAAAAAATTCACTTTGACAGTAGAAGCGAAATTAGAGAGTTTTTTGACGACGTGCGCACAAATTTTGCCTATTCACTCAGGGCTCGCGGGCTAAAATACGAGAATAAAAATTTCTTGCAAAAGGATTTAAAACGCGAATTTAACAGGGTAAAATCTGCCGTAAAGCTTGAGAGCGATGACTATACCGCGAAGGATAAAATAAACGACTACTACTGCAAAATGCAGGATAAAAACAAGCAAAGCTACGATGCTACGGCAGGGCGCATTCAGGTTTTAAATGACGAGCTTGCCCTGCTAAAAAAGAATAACGAGGAACTCTTGCAACTCTTTTTGCTCTATACCAAAAAGCGAAATAAACGGGCGTATAAGCTGGCAAAAGAGCTAAAAGAAAGCAACCGCGTCATCAAAGAAAAGAGCAAGGCGGTGCTTGCCGAAATCAATAAGATAAATAAAATTTCCCATCAGGCTACGCAGCTTAACGAGATGCGGTTAGTTCACTATAAAGACCGATCTTCCGGATTAAGCTTGCTTGAAAATTTTAGCTACAACTACAATAAAATTTACCCGAAAAATAAGGGTGCTAGCAAGTCCGATGCTGAAAACTATAAAAAAGTACGCCGCGCTATCGCTATTCATCGCGACCGCGAGGACGATGCGGCTAGGAAGTACTTTGAGGATAGCTTGCTTGTTACGCGTATGCTCGGGCGCAACGAAAGCCTTTTTAAACTAAATGCGAAACTTGAAATTTTGGATAAAAATCTTTACGTTTTGCAGCACTCGGGCGTCGTGGGAGAAGAAGCTAGCGCCTTTGAAAAAAGGCTGAAAAGCAATAAAGAATTTATCGAGCAGATCTGTCAAAAACGCTTTGAATACGTCGGAAAAAAGCTTTTAAATAGCGATAAAATCAACAAAGACGGCTTTTTGTTTAAGGAGTATTTTAAAGGCGTATCGGTGCTCGGCGTTAAGGCCGATGACCGCCTCGTAAAAATCAAAAACGAACCTAGGCTTTATAAAGACGCCTTGTCCGAGCGATCCGGCAAGACTAAAACTCAGGGTTCTCGCCCGGCGGATCAAAATAAATTTAAAAATGAGCTTGGCGGTAGGGAGTAAATTATATTTAAAAAATAATAAAATATTTAAAAATAAAGTTATGTTTTATTAAAATATAGCAAAATTAAAAATATTAAATAATTTAAATTTTTATAAAAAGAAATACAAAAAAGCTTAAAATTTAGAGTAAATTTTACGGCCGAGAACGTAAGATTATTTTACGTTCTCGTTTGAGTTGCTTTTGATGATACCTTTTAGCTTGTCTGCATATGTCCTATCAAGATCGAGTCCGTTTTTTCGTAAGTCATCGTAGCCTTTTTGGATATCCGCTCTAAGATCGCTTTTTGCTTGCGGGGTTAAAATATCCTGCTTCTTAGCGAAACGATCAATCTTTTTTTGCAAATCTTCACACAACTCTTGCTTCGTTTCTTTTATAACTTTTTGCAGATTTTCTTTGAGATTGGGAAGATCCGCGCGGATCACGTCTTCTATGATCTCGTTTTGTATATTGTCGTAATCGTGGGAAGAGTAGTTTCTAATATCTCTTATCCCTTTTAGGTCTTCCTTTTTAAATTTATCTAAGACGTGGTATTCCTGCGCCTCTTCAAGTTTCTTGAATTGCTGGTATACGACGTCGATATGTTTCATTATCGCCGGCTTTGCAAGTAGCTCGTCTTCTAGTGCCGCCGTAATGCCTTTTGGCTTACAAACTTCAAATACCTGATCTATTTTTTCTACCGCTAGCTCTAGGCGATATAAAATTTTTTTATCAGACATAAATTGCTCCTTTTACTATTTTGTTGTCTTGCATTTTTTGCTCGGAGTAAAAATCGCAAATATCAACAGGTTTATGAAATTTACTTGCGATTCGCTCTCTTAAATCATTCAAATACGCAAGCGCTTTAAAGGTATGCAACCTATCCAAAAAGTCTTTTTTATCGGCTAATACGACTATATCGATATCCGAGTCTTTGTTTGCATAGCCTTTGGCATAACTTCCGAAAAGCCCTATCTTTTGGATACCGTCTTTTTCAAGGTGCGGTTTGAGCTCGGATAGATACGCAAGTATGGATTCTTTGGTTAAAATGGGCGATATGTTAATTGTTGCCGATGCCATAGCTCGCTCCTTTTATAATCTATTTCCATTGTAGCGTCATTGGGCTAACGCATTCTTTATTTTCGCACATTATTCTAAAAATAAAGAATTGAGCTTTATCCTTATCGTTGGCCACTAATACGCTCGTGGTTAAGACCTTATCGTCATCTCTTGTTAGTCTATTTTCTGCTTTTTCCGTTAAAAGTACGCTCATGGTTCGATCCGTAATTTTTGATTTATACGGCTCATTAAAAGCACTCTCTATGCTATAAATTTTAAAATCTTTATTCGGTATCTCGCTTTGAATTTTTGCTATCAAAACATCAAAATGCGCCTGGTCTATCGCCGGATTTGCATTCTCCAGTTTCACAAGCCCATCATCCTCGCCGCATCCCACCAACATAAGCCCGGCTATAACGGCCGCCGTCAATAGCTTAATTCTCTTCATTTTTTCCATCCTTACTTTTACAAATTATACCATATTCTGCTATTTACTTTTGCCGCCTCTCGAGCTCTTCGTAAATCGGCATCAGAACTTCCTCTTTGTGGCCTCTAAAATCAAAGCCTAGCGAATCTAGATAATCCGCCATCATCTCTATGCTGCTCCTTAAAAATCCAAGTTCTCTGTCGCTAATATTACCAAGCTCCGCCGGCTCAAGTGGGAGTGGAGCCCTACTTAACTCCACCATTATATCGTGTGCTCTTTCAAATTTATTATAGTTCTTGTTCATTATTGCAGCCTCCCCTTGCTATACCGTCGCCTTAAAATGCCTATTTATGCTTTCTTTGAAGCTTTTTAATGTGTCATATGTATAAAATTGCCTATCCCACGTGTTTGCGCCGCATTCACAATATAAAAATAGAACCTCTTGCTCGTTCCAATTTGTACTAGCACCGTAAGTCCAGCCGTCTATCTTGATCCTTGCTCCGCTTTCATCTTGGTTAACCTCGCCATATTGACTAAGTAGTTTAACCGCATTCGCCAGTTTCATCTTTTTAATCCCTTTCTTCTTAATTTATAAAAGGATTATACCGCTTTTTAGCTTAATAAATAATAAAATACTAAATAATAAAATATAGAATAATTAAAATATATAAAAATATAAAATAGTAAAATAGTAAAAATAACCTAAAAATAAATTAAAACCCAAGCATTATTTAAGCTCAAATTTGATTTTCTTTCCCCTTTTAAATTCCCACTGCAGCCATTGGCGGCAACTCCTATATTGGGAGTGTTGCGGGGGCACTCCCGC
>NZ_CALIJF010000089.1 GCF_938018035.1 uncultured Campylobacter sp.
ATCTCCATAGGCGAGAGCGGAATTCTAGCTAAGCTGGCCAAAAAGGGCGAAGCAAAGATCAAAAACGATAGCGCGATTAGGACGTAAATTTCATTCATAGTTTTATCTCGCGTTCGCGCCATTTTAGGGCTTTCTCGGGCGCGGCACAGACGTGAAATACGCGGAATTTCCCGCCTTGTGCTACAACGTAAGCAAACTCGAAAAGTCGCTTTTTGCTCCCGCAAATCTCACCCAGATTTAGCACGAGCGCGCCGTAAATTTAAATTTTGCGCCGCTAAAGTGTTTTGATTCACTGCCATGTGGCAATAACCCACCGCCGCACATTGCCGATACGCCACCGCAGCGTTTTTATCTATCGATACATCGCGCCAATCCGTCACTGCGGCGTTTCGATTTTTCATCGCGCTGTTTTGGTGCGCCGGTGTGCTGTGGCAATCTGCCGTTACGCTGCGATCATTTGCCGATGTGCCGTTTTTTGATATACCCCGTTTATCAGCAAGCCCTTTCGATTCGTCGCTGCCGTATCGTCGGTAATCCATCGATGTGGCGTAGCGATACGCTACCGCAGCGAAAAAACTGGTGCGATCGTAAATTTCAACGTATCTGAGTGGCGTTTCGCAGCCCTCTCTCGCGGAGTTTGGCGGTAGGACGAAATTTTGCGATGAGGCGGAGTTTTGCGAGGAGGTAAAATTCTGAGGCAGCACGGAATTTGGAAGTGAAGCGGATTTTGCGCTCGGCGCCGTGAGAATCGCACTTTTATATATCGCCGCAAAGTTTAAATCCTGCGTGGCTTGAGCTGCGGAATTATAATTTTGAACGGAATTCCCGCTAAGATTTTGGATAGAATTCTTATCACTACGTAGCGCAGATTTTAGATTAGGTGCGGCGAAGCTCGGAGAGAAATTTTTGCTCTCGATAAGAGCGCCTGGAATTTGATTAAGGATTGCGGGCGCAGAATTTTCGCTTTGGCTTCGGTCGGAATTTTTGCCGCAATAAAGGGTAAAATTTTGTGCGTCGTAGCTCGAGCTTATCGTAATAAAGCCTCGATACGCCGCCGTCAGGTAATTTTTATCTACGATGGGATTTACAGCCCCTATTTTTGTGACGGGGCTTTGATATGCCACGCCGCTTGAGACCCGTATCGGCGTAGAATTTCTCGTAGCGCCCGAGTACGGGTTTATGTCTAAATCTGCGGCGGAGAAATTTGATTTAGAATTTCGGACGGAATTTTTGCCTTCGTCGTTTGCATCCAAGCCTGAACTTACAGTCAAATTTAAGCTCACGCTCGGTGCGGTTAAATTTGCCGAGCAAGCCGCCGTTTTAGAATTTGCAACTAAAATTTCCCCGCGATCTGCTCTGTAGTTTGAGCCTAAATTCGTGCCGCGACTTACTTCGTCGCTAAAGCTAGAATTTTTGACTAGGTCTGCGCCGAAATCCTTGCGAAAATTTGC
>NZ_CALIJF010000090.1 GCF_938018035.1 uncultured Campylobacter sp.
AAAAATAGGACATTCGCCACAATGATCGCGAGAGTAAATTTGCCTGATTGCATGAAACTCCTTAAATTTTTCACGCATAGTAGCAAAATTTTGATTAAATTAAAGGCGTCATGTAATTTTATAGGCTCGAGATAAATTATAGATAAGCTAGCATCAAAATTTTGGCGAATAGTTTTAATTGCAAGCGCCTTATCAAAATAGCTGCGTTAAAATTTAAAATGTTAGATATAAAACTTTAAACTAAAATTTCCTTAATAAAATTTAGATCGTAAATCTTTTTTGAAAGTTTTACGTAATTTATAAAGTTTATCTGATATCAATTAAAAAAAACATGCCGTTATTTAAAAACAATAAAATTTTAGTTATATGAAGCTATTTCGTAGAATTTTATGTATAATTATAAGTATAATTTCACCAAGAATAATAAAAATTTGAGTTTAAATTAATTTCAAAATAAATTTTTAGAGTAATATTTTATTAAATGCTTGTTATATATAATTACGCGTTAAAAATGCTAATTTGATTTGCCATAACAGCATCAAAGTGAATTTTTATTCATAAGTTTTTGCTGCAGGAGTTTAAAAGCCATAAAAATTTTAAAATTTGATTAGAATTTTAGGAATTTAATAAATTCTACAAAGCTAGGTTACAGCTAAAATCCCAAGCGAAATTATCTGCAAAATTTTATTTGGAATTTTAGAGCATAAATCAAACCGCCGCGAATTTTTAAAAGGTCTAACGAAATTTCATAAAACCTAATAAATTCCAAAAGTTATAAGAAATTTTTCAAAAAATACGGCGAAAGAATTTTCAAAATTCTAGTTATTCACCCGTCCGTATCCTGCGAAGCGGTTCGATGCTAGGCAGCTTATGCGGTCTTTGCCGCAGCGCACGATATAGCTATTTTCCATCTTTTGCCCCGCTACATGGACGTTTTTCTTATTTAAATTTACGAAGTCCGCTTGATTTCTACCACGAGTATTGTGGACGAATTTCACGCGACCATCAGCATAGATCTCGCGCACGATGCCGATATGGCTGATCTCGTTATTGACCTTGCCTTTGTTAGAGCGCAAGGTGTTTTGGAAAAACACCAAATCCCCCACTCGCGGCGTATTGCTGAGTAAATTTCTACGGCTGTAATAATTATATATTGCTTGGGATTTGCGTCCGTTTGTGAAGTATTTTGGCAGATCTTTTGAGTTAAAAAATAGATCATCGTATTTATCATTTAGCACGGTGATAAATCCGCTGCAGTCCCCTCCCGCGCGAGTGCCGGTGTAATCGTCTACAGATGCGATTAGCGGGCGGTTAAACTCGCTTCCCGGCACCGAAGTTATTCCTTCTTCATGATCGTTTAAGACATACGCTTGCTGGCTGCCGGCAGACGGGACTTTTGAGGAGCAACCGACCAGTAAAAACGCACCCAAAGCGCAAATAATTAGTTGTTTCATATAAAATCCTTATAAAATTATGTAACGATTAAATTTGGGCGTAATTTTAGCGCTCAGTGGTAACAAAATGGTAACTTTAAAGCTAAATTCTGTATAATCGCCGAAATTTTACATGGAGAAATCATGCATTATCTACGAATTAACGGGGGCAAAAAACTAAGCGGCAGCGTCAAAATAAGCGGCGCAAAAAACGCCGCATTGCCGCTCATAGCTCTATCTATCCTTTCAAAAAAAGAAGTCGTAATTAAAAATTTACCCGCAGTTTCCGATATCCACACGCTAATTCAGCTGCTTTCAAATTTAGGCGCAAAGTGCGAGTTCCTTGACGCCAATACCGCCAAAATCGATCCGCGCGAGATAAACTCGACTAAGGCGATCTACGACATAGTGCGTAAAATGCGCGCTTCGATCTTGGTGCTAGGGCCGCTTTTAGCGCGGTTTAGACACTGCGAGGTAAGCCTTCCGGGGGGCTGTGCAATCGGCGCAAGACCGATCGATCTGCACCTTAGCGCGCTTGAAAAGATGGGCGCGGAGGTTAAGATCGAGCAGGGTTACGTCGTTTGCACCGCAAAAAAGGGGCTTAAGGGCGCGACTATAAATTTTGACAAAATTACCGTCACCGGCACCGAAAATATCGTAATGGCGGCTGCCTTAGCAAGCGGCACCACGCATATCATAAATGCGGCAAAAGAGCCCGAAGTGATCGCCGTTTGCAACGCATTAAAAAGCGCAGGCATCGACATAGAGGGCATCGGCACGAACGAAATCCTCATCAAAGGAAGCGGCGGCGAGCTTTTAGGCTTGGATGAAATTTCGATTATTCCCGATCGCATCGAGGCGGGCACCTATCTGTGCGCGGGCGCGATCACGGGCTCCCGCATCACGATCACGCACGCTTGCGCGGCTCATCTTGGCGCCGTGCTTGCAAAATTTGAGGATATGGGTTTTAAATTTGAAATTTCAAACGGCGGCGACGAGATCACGATCCTGCCTGCTTCAAAGATCAAACCCGTAGAGATCATCACGAGCGAATATCCGGGCTTTCCTACCGATATGCAGGCGCAGTTTATGGCGCTGGCGTGTGTAGCCACGGGCGTCAGCACCATCGACGAGAGGCTTTTTGAAAACCGCTTTATGCACGTTAGCGAACTCTCAAGAATGGGCGCGGATATCCGTTTAAACGGGCACATCGCGACGATCAGCGGCGGCAAGCTAAACGGCGCGGACGTTATGGCGACCGATCTGCGCGCTAGTTCGGCTCTCGTTTTAGCCGCCCTTGCGGCGCGCGGCGAGAGCAAAATACATAGAATTTACCATCTAGATCGTGGATATGAGAGGCTGGAAGCTAAGCTTGGTGCGCTTGGCGCGGACATACAGAGGCTTGAGGAATGAAGACTTCGGAATAAAAAACTTGTGCAAGCAAGCGATGCGGGATTTTACGCAAAACGCGTTTTGAAATGCCACGCTACGTAAGAGCCACGTAAATTCTATCAGCAGCAATGCATTAAATCGCTAAAGCTAAATGCGGCGGACTTTTGAAGGAAATGCTGGTAGAATTTCAAGGATGAGTTCCTTAAGAATTTAAGTGGCGAACTTTGGTAAAATTTAATGAACTAGCCGTGGTGGAATTCTTTAAGCACATGCGAGCGGAATTCCTAAGGCAAAGCGGAATTTTACGAGTGATATGCTTTGAAATTTTAAGCAACGCTCGCATTAAAATAAGGCAAGTTTGAGCCCGTAAAATTTCGCGCATTTATTTGGGTAAATTTTGCTTTGCAAGCTTTGGCAAAACATAGAATTTAAGACTATGTGAGGTCTTAACTGCGCGAATTTAAAATGTAAAAAATGATAAAAAGGACTTAAAATGATAGGAATAAATGAGGCTATAGATTTGGCTACGGCTAGAATCACATCAAGCAGGCAGAGCAAAAAGGTGCCTCTTCCCAGCGCCCTAGGTCGCATTCTTTCTAGCGATATTTCTGCGATTAAAAACCTACCATGCTTCGATAATTCGGCGCTTGACGGCTATGCCTATGCGGCGGACTTCAAAGACGAAAAGCTAGATATCGTAGAGCCTACGATTTTTGCAGGAGACGAAAAATTCTACGAAATCAAGGCCGGACAGGCGCAAAAGATAATGACCGGCGCGCCAATGCCTGCAGGCGCGGACTCTGTCGCGAGGCTAGAGGATGTAGACGCGCAAGACGGAACTCTAAAAATCCCTGCTTCCGTTCATGCCCACGACGGCTTTCGTAAAAAAGGCGAGGAGGTGCGCGTGGGCGAGCTTTTATTGCGCCGTGGCGAAATTTTAAACCCTGCTAAAATCATGCTTCTTGCCGCGCAAGGAATTTACGAAGTGGATGTTTACGCGCGTCCTAAAATCGCCTTATTTTCCAGTGGAAACGAGCTAAAAGAGCCGTGGCAGAGCGCAAGTGAGCGCGAAATTTATAATGCCAACTCTAGCGGCATTGCTGCATTGCTGCAAAAATACGGCTTTGAAAACAAGTATTTAGGGATTTTAAAGGATGATTTTAGCGCGGTTTGCGAGGCGCTAGATACTGCTACGCGTAAATTTGACGTGCTAATTACCAGCGGTGGAGCAAGTGCTGGGGAGGCGGATTTTATGCAAAGCGCTATGAGCGAACTTGGATTTTTGCAGGTTTTCGATCACATTGATATCAAGCCCGGCCGCCCCAGCAAGTGCTTCGCAAAAGACGGCAAATTCGTCTTTGCAATGGCAGGCAATCCGATGGCTGCTTTCGTGCTTACGCGCGCAGTCATACTACCGATCTTATTTAAGCTTAGCGGCGCAAGTGAGGCTTTTAGCGCAGAAGCGGCGATCTATGCCAAGCTCGCAAGCGATCTGAAACTAAAAAGTGGCAGAGTAAATTTAACCGTAGGCGCATACGAAGGCGGAGTTTTTACGCCTATGCCGTCGCCTTCTGGGCGCATCAGACCGCTGGCTGCGGCATCGCATTTTTTCTTGGCTGATCCCGAATGCGACAAAGTTCGCGCTGGAGAAATCGTAAAAATTTATGAAATTTAAGCGAGAAATTATTGACAAATGAAAATTTATAGGCTACAATCGCGCTTTATTTTTACCGCATGCGGGAATAGCTCAGTGGTAGAGCGCAACCTTGCCATGGTTGATGTCGCGAGTTCGACTCTCGTTTCCCGCTCCATCTTAACTTCAAATTTTAAAATTCCTTCCGTTTCGCTCGCTTTTAAACCGCAAAATTTCGATATGAAAGCCTTGAAATGAAAATTTTAGTTTGCGTAAGCGGCGCGAGTTTTTGCGAGATCGGGCTTGATCTGCTTAAATTTCTTGCCAGCTCGCCGCATGAAATCCATGCCGTAATTACGCAGGGGGCGCGCCGCGTCCTGAGCGCCGAAAGCGGCATAGATGCGAACGAGGCTTTAAAATCCGCGGAATTTAGGAGCATAAAATTTTATCCCGATACCGATCTGGCCGCGCCGCCTGCTTCAGGCTCCTTTGGCATTGATGCAGTGATCTTTGCGCCCTGCTCTATCGGCTCTTTGGCTAAAATTTACGGCGGGCTTTGCGACAGCCTAAGCACGCGCGCCGCCGCAGTCGCGCTAAAAGAGCAAAAGCGGCTAGTTCTTGGCGTGCGTGAGATGCCGCTTTCTGCGATCAGCCTGCGACAAATGAGCGAGCTAGCCGCGCTCGGCGTCATCATCGCTCCGCCCGTGATCGCAGGCTACTGCGGCGTGCAAAATTTAAAAAATTTCATAATCGGCAAGTGGTGCGACGCGCTGGGCGTGCAAAACGAGCTATTTAAAAGGTGGCAATAATGCAAAACTCAAGAAAATGTATCTATCCGGGCACTTTCGATCCTATCACGAACGGCCATCTGGACGTCATCAAGCGTGCGCTAGGGCTTTTTGATGAAGTCATCGTCGCAGTCGCGCTAAACGAGAGCAAAAAGCCCTACTTCAGCCTAAAATCCAGACTAGAGATGGCGCGAGCCGCGACACGCGGGCTTCGTGGCGTGAGCGTGCAAAGCTTTGATAATCTACTCGTGGATTTTGCTAAATCTTGCGGCGTGCGCTTCGTTATCCGCGGGCTTCGCGCGGTTAGCGACTTTGAGTACGAGCTACAGATCGGCTACGCAAACGCCTCGTTATGGGAGGAATTTGAGAGCGTGTATTTGATGCCGACGCTCAAAAACGCCTTCATCTCAAGCTCGATCGTCCGCTCCGTTTTAAGCCACGGCGGCGATGTTTCGCACCTCGTGCCGAGCGAAATTTTAAAATTTTTAAAAAAATGAGCTTGCAAGCGACTGAAATTTAGCCCGCAGACGCGGCTAAATTTAAAATTTACAAGCTGCACAGGAGATAAAATGAACGAAGCAATGGATGAGATAGAAAGACTGCGAACGTTTTTAAAAAGCGCGAGAGATGAATACAAAGCCTTAAATAAAATAGCCGAAGCGCAGGTCGTAAGTAGGCGCTGGGCGTCTGGTAGCTATATCAATTTAGAGCCGTTTTATTTCGAATATAACCGCTTCTTTAAGGGCAAAATTTTAAAAACTAAACCGAAAAAGATCGTAAACGCCTACGAATACGGCTTTGACGCGCAAGATCGCGTCGTTTTTGAAAGACAACATGACGGCAAAAAACATTTCTTTGAAAGCCTTTATTTTTGGGGGCAGGACGAAGTTTTAAAATATCATTTCGGTTGCTACAATAAAAGATGCGTAGGATGCTTCAATATAAAAAGATTTGTCTATGAGGATGGCGTGCTAAAGTCCATCTACTCGGCCTTTGACAACAACGCCTATGGGATAGAAAATTTTACTTACGAAGGCGGCAAGCTCGCACAAAGACGGGAGTATGTAGAGCACCCTCGCGCAGGCAGAAGGAATGACGTAACAAACTATGAATTTGACGCAATGGGCGAGCTAAGCTTAATAACCGAAAATGGTTATGTGCGCTATCAAAAGCCCGATAAGAATATGAGCTACAAAAAGCTTTATGAGCTCGCCGCGCAAAGGCTGCTGCCCGCGATTAAAGAGACGATCAAAAAGCACGCGCCCGCCCGTAAACTCTACTGCATAAATTTAGCTTGCGACAATAGGAGTTTGCCGCCAATCATCGGATTCGGCTCGCAAGAACAGCGCGCGCAGTGGCTTGCGCGAAAAGATGGCTGGCTTCTTTGGCTCGTTCCTGATTACGAGTTTCGAGCCGAGGTCGAAGCAGACTACGAAACGGCGAAAATTTTTGATCTTTTCAATCAAGAAACGCAGCTAAATGATAAATATGCGCAGGCTAAAAAGCTCATTTGGGAGTGCGTGAAGCAGCTCAAAGCAGGTCTTGGCGAATTTGCGCTCGATATGACGGATGATTTTACGATCACGGCTACCGATTGCGATCTTAGCGATCTGAGGAAAGATTTCATAGCGGTAAATCCCTAACCGATAGGCGCATAAGGGCAAAATTTAAAATTTGAAACTGCACGGGAGATAAAAATGAATAAGCAAATGGATGAGATAGAAAAATTGCGAGAGCTTTTTAAAAGCGCAAAAGATGACTACGAAGCCCTAAAAAAGAGGGCCGAAGCGCAGGCCGTAAGCAGACGCTGGGCATCGGACGAGTATATTAATTTAGAGCCGTTTTATTTTGAGTTCAACCGTTTCTCAAAAGGTAGGGTTTTAAAAGAAGCGCCCAAAAAGATCGCAAACGCCTACGAATACGGCTTTGACGCGCAAGATCGCGTCGTTTTTAAGAGGCAGTATGTGAGCGAAAAATATTTCTACGAAGAGTTTTATTTTTGGCGGCAGGATGAAATTTTAAGCTACCGATTTGATTATTACGATAAAAAATGCGTGAACGTAAAAAGATTTGTCTATGAGGATGGCGCGCTAAAATCCATCTACTCGGCTTTTGCGAGCGAAGGCTACTGGATAGAGAATTTCGCTTACGAAGGCGGCAAGCTCGCGCAAAAGCAGTGGCGCGGTACGGATCCATACGGAGGCAAATTCAACCGCGTCATAAACTACGAATTTGACGCGATAGGCGAGCTAAGCTTAATAGTCGAGGACGGCTACGTGCACTACAGAAAACCGGATAAAAAAATGAGCTACAAAAAGCTCTATGAGCTCGCCGCGCAAAGGCTGCTACCCG
>NZ_CALIJF010000091.1 GCF_938018035.1 uncultured Campylobacter sp.
GTAGGCACGAACAGCTGCGAAAATATCGCTTTTTGATTTTAAAATTTTGTACCTCGCCGCTTTGCTCGTCTGCGCACTTTGTTACGTTTATTTCACTACTCTGCTTGTCTGCGGGCGCCAGATCCTTTCTTTCGCCGCCTTGCACTGTCTCTTTTTGTCCGCTTACCGCGCCGTGATCTTGCGCCTCTACGGCGCCGAAACAGATACTCGCCGAAATTAAAGCCGAAATAGCCGCCCTTACCGCTTTGAGTAAAATCATTTTTCAACCTTTTCTTTTGCCGCCGCTGCGTGCGGACCTGCTGCGGCGTAGGATTAAATTTTAAAATTTACGCGGCGCACAAATACTCCCGCGCTAGCTAAATTTAACCGCATAGTTCGCGCGACGCCACGCCTGTCAAATTTAAACGCGACGCCGTACCTGCTAAATCTAACTGCGCAGCACTCGTAGGCCGCGCAGGTAAAATTTAGCCGCGAAATTTTACCGACGCATCTTCAACGCTACTTTATCTTTTTATATTTCCACGTCTTTTCCGTTATGAGCTCGTATTTTCCATCTTTAAGCTTAAATTCCTTAAAGCTCGTTATCGCGTAGGCGCTAGGCATCTCAAACATCATCAGCGCGGCTCCGTGCCCCACGCTATCTGACGGGATTTGGGTATCGTAAGTAGCCTCCGAGCGCCCCGTTTGCACCCATTTGCCGCTCGCGTCAAGCTTGTAGATATCCATCGCGGTATTGCTGCCGTGCTCGTCGTAGCTATAGACATATTTGCCGCTACTGGAATTTGATTCGTAGCTTTGCTCTAGTAGTCGCTCGCCCGATTTATCGTAAATTTCGCCGTTTGAGTAGCTTTTGACCCACTCTTTAAGCCGCTCGTCCCACAGATAAGAGGTCATATTAAGATCCGCACCCTTCTTGATAGCGGTCTGTTTGCTCATATTATCCCACGCGCCCTTCTCGTCGTTCCAGATGAAGCTCGTAACGATCCCCTCGCCTTTCGCGGCATCAAGCTCGTGCTTGCTCATCGTCGCGTTTTGCCACGCGCCGTCCTTAAAGGTGCTGCGGATCTGCTCGTAGCTGCCGTTTCGATCGCCGTTAAGCATCTCTCGCTCGCTGTTTTGCCACGCGCCGTTTGCAAACTCATAGGTTACGTATCCGCTCATCTCTCCTGAGCCGTCGTAGAAAATTTCGGTCTTATCTTTGGGCTGCCAGCTCTTGCCGTCCCATTTGAAGCTTATCGTAAGCTCCTCCTTATCCCACGCGTTTCTTACGGATCTGTTCATGCTCTCTTTCTGCCATTTGCCCTTTGTGAGCTTATATCGCACATCTTCGGTCGCGTTGCCGTCGTAGCTGGAGACGGTTTTGCTCGCATTGCGCGTGCCGTCATCCGCTATCGAATTTGTCTCGCGCGTCGTGACGTTACCCTTTACGCTTTCCGTGTAGTCTTCTATTTTTTTCCACTTGCCGCTTTTAAGATCGAGGTTAAATACTTCAAATTTAACCATTCCCCCCTTTTCGTCAAAGTAGCTGACCTCTTTGTAGCTAGAGCCCGGGCCGCCCGAGGAGTTCGTATCTCTTATCTGCTCCAGCTTGCGCGCCGCCGCGTCGTAGCTTAGATGCGTGCTCTCCTTGCGCTCTTTGATCGAGCTGTAGCTCATACTTTGCACCATATACTCATACTCCTTGGCAAATGCCGCCGCACAGAGCAGCGCAAGTATCGTAGCGAGCTTTTTCATCCTCTCTCCTTGGAAAAAATTTTGATAATTATATAATGTTCGTATATAAAAACGGATAAAATTTCGCCGTGCGGCTAAATTTAAAAAACTCGGGCTTTGAAACGGCGGCAGTGGAATTTTATGTCGGTTAGTCGGAATTTTGCGCGAGTTTTTGGATCGGAATTTTAAATCATCGGGCGGTTGGAATTTTATGCGAGTTTAAGCGGTCGAAATTCCGCGCAATCCGCTTTTTGAAATTTTACGCTGGCTTTCGGCGGAATTTTGCGCGGACGGCCGCTATTTAAATTTTAATCCAAACCGTCGCAAAAGCGGCGCGAGCCTCAGCCGTCTGCGTAAATTTTAAAATTTTATAAATTTGGCGCCTCGCCTCACTGTCGCGCTATGTCCGTGCCGAATGCACCTGACGGGAGCGGTAAAATTTTAGCCGCCGCCTAATCCTGCAAAAATTTCTTATCGATCAGATCGTAGTTTTTATACAGCCTACGCAGCTCGTCTCGCACCTCCATCAGCGCAAAGCCGAGCAGATTTTGCCCGCGCCACGCGCTCGGACGACTTGCGTTTTCGCTCTGCCGCCCAAGGCCGATACCCCAAATTTTATCCAGCGGGCTGGCCTCAACTAAAATTTTATCTCCCGTCGCGAGCAAAAAGCGCATCATCGCGGGATTTTGCGTAAATTTATAGTAATTGCCGCTTAGCACGACGCTGTAGCGCACCTCGCCCCAGAGCCGCTCATCAAAGCCCCGCACCTGCCTGCCAAGCGCCTTCATCTGCTTTGCGTCGCGGCTCTGCATTATCCGCGCCCGCGTCTGCTCGTCGCCGAATATTTGCGCCTTGCTCGCCATCATAAACTGCTCGGCACAGGCATACTCATCGGCATCTACGGCAAAAGGCGAGCTCTGCCACTGCCCGAGGCAGGATCCGTCCGCGGCCGCATCCGGCTTGTAGAAAAATAGAAATTCATGCGCTTCGGAAGAATTTATTAGCGAGGTTTTGTCGTATTTCGCCGCTCCGCCACGTCGCCAAAACGGCACGCCCTCGCGGTAGAAATCGTCCATATCGTCGCCAAGCTCATCGCACTCGCTAAATTCCAAATTTTGTAGCTCCGGGCAGCATCTGTCGCCGCCATGCGCGCATTTTACGCGCTCATTTTCAGACGTCTCGTCCAGCTCGTCCCAGCCGCCGTAGTGCCAAAAGCAAGGATAGGGGAAGGCCCGTGCATACGCTCTTTGCGCGGCTTCATCCAGCCGCTCGAACCACTGCCAAAATTTAAATTTATAATCCTCTGCCACGCCCATCCGCCAACCGAGCGAAAACTCGCTAAGAGCGGGGTATTTGATCCACGGCGGCGGCATCACGTTTTTTAAAATTTCGCTCACGCCCTTTCCTTAAAATTTTATTTTGAAGCATAGCTTGAAATTTGCCTAAATTTAGCCTGCGAGCTGAAATTTAGGCAAAATACGGCTAAGCTAGCAAAGCCCGCCAGAGGGTAAGCTTAGCCGTAAATTCAGTCGCAGAAGCGCTCGTCAGTGCGGTATTTCTTGCGCTCGGCGATGTAATCGGCTCTGTTTTTCGGATCGGCGAAATACTGCTTTTGCTTCTGCTGATCGGCTTTGAGCTTTTCTATCACTTCCTTTAAAGCCGCCTTGCGGTCGCTAGCCATGGATGGGAATTTATCCGAAAATATCGCCTTGTACGGATGATCCTTTACCCAATCGACCGCCTTTTCGACTATGATCTGCTGCTTGTCGATGTCGCAAAACGCGTATGGGTTGATCACGTCGCCCACAAGGTGCATGAAAGCGGAATTTGCCTCTACCGTCTCCATAAACATCGCGCCGCTGACGTCGATTACCGAAGCGAAAGAGATGAAGCGGTATTTGCCCGCGTAGAACCAAAACACCGCGTCGTCCTTAAGCCCCAGATCATAAGCGCGCGCTGCGACGGTCATCAGCGTGGTCGGAGCGACCATATCCGGGGCATCCTCGATGATTTTGATCGCCTTTTTTAGGCTCGGCACGTCGTTTTTCATCAACAGACCGTCGATCGGCTCGTAAACATGCACGTATTCGGGCTTGCCCTCCTTAGCCGAATAAAACGGCGAAACATAGATGTCGATCGAAGTGATTTTTTCCACCTTGTCCTCACTACTCTCGCTTTGGGCGCTCAAAGTCGCAGCCGCCGCCGCACACAGCAGCAGTGAACGAAATTTTTTCATGGTCTCTCCTTCGGTTAAATTTTGTAAATTCTTTTCGTAATTATACCTTGAAATTTAAGGGCGCGACGCTTTACGCGGCTAAATTTAAGCGCCGTTAGCTGCTAAATTTACATTTCAATTTAGCTCGCTCACGCAAATTTTATAAATTTTGGTGCCTTTTAAAAGAGCTAAATATTCGCCGTTTCCGTACGAGCCGCAGCCCTCATTTTTGTTATTTTTAGAGCCATCTGCGCCGAGAAAATTTAGGCTGATTTTTCTGTCGAATTCTAGCATTTCGCCTTTAAATTTAAACAAAAACAGCTCATCTTTGTCGTTATCAGCCCGGCAAAACAGCACGCTTCGCTCATCCAGCGCGAAATCGCGGCTTGCAAAAATATAATCGCTCTTTGAAAATTCTAGCTCGCACGTTTCAATAGCCGCAGAGCCCGGTTTATAAGAACTGATTTTCGGAGTATACGCCGTGGCTTGCCCGTCCTTGATACGCACGAAATCAAAACTACTGCAATAGTGCGCGTAGCACGCGCCGCCAAATAGATTTATCGCGTAGCAGTCGTGAATCCGGCTGAGGTCAAATCCATAGAGCTTTTCGCCCGCCTCGTTCCAAACGGCGAGTTCGCACTCGTCTCCGCCGAAGTTGCCGAAGAGCCCATCGCCAAAATATGAAACGTAGAGCCGCCCACCCTGCGCTATGATCTTTGCTATGCCGTCGCCCACGCAAATTTTGCCCGTCCGGGCGCCCAGCTCATCGATAAATTTTAAATTTTCCTCGCTGCGTTTTAGCTTCTCATCGTAGCGCGAGCGAGCGTTTAGTAGCGCCCAACGGTTTGGAAAATCCACGGGCACGGCGAAGTGGTAGCCGTTTTCGTCCGCGCCGGTTTTTATCTCGCGCAGCTGCCCATCTTGCATAAATTTTATGACGTATTCGCCCACATCCTCGCATAGAAAATATATCTCGCCGCACTCGGTGATGCCGATGCTGACGAGCTCTCGTGCCTCTTTTGGCGTTAGTTCGTAGCAAGGGGTTAAATTTAACCGCGATTCTTTGATTTTAATGGACTTTGACATTTTGATTTTTTAAATTTTACCGCTAAAGCCCGTTTTCGCCGCGTCGCGGTAGAAATCGATCTGATCTTTTTTGATGATGCGGATGTAGTCGGTGCTGCCGGGATGGCCGCTTTGAAAGCCCGCCGTCATCACGTAGGTGCCTCCTTCTTCGATGAGCCCGCGCTGCAGAGCCTCGCTTATGATACGTGCGAGCAGCGAGTTGATGCTCGTTTTTTCCCTGACCATCGCGGGATTTACGCCCCACACGAGACTTAGCGCGTGCGCGGTCTGCTCGTCGTGTGCGATTGCGATGATGTCGATTTTAGCGCGGTTGCGTGCGAGTTTGATCGCCGAGCGCCCAGAGCCAGTGATCGAAAGTATCGCGCCCGCGCCCAGTCTTGCGGCAAGCGCTGCGGTGCTTGAGGTGATCATATCGGTCTCGTCGTAGAAATCGTAATCGTTAAATTTATCGTAAGGATAGATCTTTTCGGTCTCGCGGATCGTCTCGCTCATCGCGGCGACCACGGCTGCGGGGTTTTTGCCGATGGCGCTCTCCTCGCTTAGCATCACGGCGTCGGTGCCGTCGAGCACGGCGTTTGCGACGTCGCTGATCTCGGCTCTGGTGGCGCGCTCGTGCTCGGTCATGCTAAGCATCATCTGCGTGGCGGTTATGACAGGCTTTGAGCGGGCGTTGGCTAAGGCGATGATGCGCTTTTGGATACGCGGGATCTCATAAAACGGCATCTCGATGCCCAGATCTCCGCGCGCGACCATTATGCCGTCGCTTGCCTCGATGATCTTTTCAATATTTTCTACAGCGTCAAATTTCTCGATCTTGGCGTAAATTTTAGCTTTTGAGCCCAGCGAGTTTAAAATTTCGCGCACGCGCAGGATGTCGTTTTGCGACTGCACGAAGGAGATGCCTACGAAATTTACGCCGTGCGCCGCGCCCCAGCGCAGATCTGCGAGGTCTTTTTGCGTGATAACGTCGATATTTAGGCGGGTGTTTGGGAAGTTCACCCCCTTATTCGAGCTTAAAAAGCCGTCGTTTTCGAGCACCGCTCGCACGCCTTGCTCGCTTACCGCGACTACCTTGGCGCGGATCGAGCCGTCGTAGAGGTAGATAAACTCGCCCGCCTTCATCAGCGGCAAAATTTCTGGGTGGTTGATACACAGCTCGTATTCGCCTTCCGCACTCTTTTTGCCGATGATTTCGCGAGGAAGGAAGGTGATTTTATCGCCCGTTTTTAATTTAAAATTTTCCTCGAGCTTGCCGACGCGGATCTTTGGGCCGCTGATGTCCTGAAAGACGCCTACGCGGACTCCTAGGTTCTTTTCTACGGCGCGGATTTTGTTTAAATTTGCCTCGTGATACTCGTGCGTGCCGTGGCTGAAGTTCATCCTAAAGGCGTTGCAGCCCGCCTTTACCATCGCGCTCATCATCTCCTCGCTGTCGCTTGCGGGCCCGATGGTAGCTAAAATTTTGGTTTTTTTAAGCATCTTTTCTCCTTTAAATTTAAAATTTATCGCCGTATTAGGCGAAATTTTGCGCGAAATTTTGAAATTTCTAAATTTCAAAATTCGTTAGACGAAGGAATTTTAAAATTTTATGGCGCGCGAGAATTTTAGAATTCTACGGCATGGTGAAATTTTAAAATTTCATAGCTTTCAGTGCAGGTTAAATTCTAAAAATTCGCGTTTGAATGAAATTTTAAAACTCTCTATATATGTGAAGCGCGAGCAAAATTCTAAAATCCTCGCCGAAGTAAAATTTTAAAATTCTTGCCCGAGCGAAATTTAAAAATTCCTCTTTATCGCATCATTTCCGCATCAAATTTTGCATCATCAAAGCTCACTCCCAAATATTCGCAGGCACTTTTTGCGTCGCGAAGCGCGTTACCTAGGCAGCTCGTAGCGCCGGGGCTTGGGGTCATATTAAAGATAATCCCCGGATTTTCGCCTATTCTTGCTTCGCCTAAAAGCAGCTTTTTTTGCGAGTGTGAGATTACTTGTGGGCGCACGCCGCCAAAGCCCTTGGCGTAGTAAATATCCTCCTCGCGGATGCTAGGTATGATCTTGCGCGCATTTTTGATGAAAAGCTTTTTACCTAAAATCGGTATCTCAAAGCCTATATTGCGGATTAAGAAGTCCCTTACCTCGCTATCGCCAAAATTTTGCCAAATAACCTTGGCTACGTCCATGTCAAAATTTAATGATTGAAAAAATTCCGGCACCGAACGACAGCCCTTGTAGCGCTCAAGCTTCGGCATCGTAAGCGCGGTAGGGCCAAATCTCGTGCAGCCGCCTGCGAGCAAATCCGGATCGCCGTGAAGCGCGGCAAATGGAAGCTTTGGGTTTTGCATCATGTAAACCTTGCCATTTAGAAGCTTTTGCTTGGTTAGATAGAAGCTACCCGCGATGCAGATCGTGCTAAGATCCTGCCCAAGCCCCATTTTGTGCGCTAGCCACAGCGAATGAGCGCCCGCATCTACGACTACGAAATCAGCACTTAGCGAGAGTCTATTTGCGGTGCGGATATAAAACTTATCGCCTACTTTAGTGATGTTTTGCACCTCGGTGTTTAGGTACAGATCGCAGGTTTTGCCCTCCACGTTTTTAGCGTTTTGCACGAAGGAATTCGCCATCGCGCCGTAATCGATCGTCGTGTAAACTCCCGATTGCACGCCCATTGCTACGATATCCTCCGCTCGCTCCTCGCCGTGCCCGTCAAAAACTAGCTTGGGCTCGATTTTTTTGAGCTCTTCCTTGTCGAAAAGCTGCAGATACGGATAAAGCTCTTTAAATTTCTCAAAGCGCTCTTTAATTAGCTCTACCTCGCTTTCGCCCACACCAAGAGCCATTTTCTGCCCCTGAAATAAAAATTTATTCTCATATCCGTGCTTTTGGCAATATTTCACGATCATATCCGCCTTGCGCTTGACTTCGGTCGCTTTTTGCAGGTCGTAGTTGGTCTCGATGTCGCCGCAATGAATCGTCTGGGAATTTGCGCTGGCTTTAGAATTTAGCGTCGCAAGCCCTTCGTATTTTTCAAGTAGAGCGATATTTTTGATTCCGCTAAATTCCGCCAGCACATATGCTAGCGCGCTGCCCGTGATACCGCCGCCTATGATGATTACTTCGTAATGTTTTTCTTGCATGCCCTTTCCTTATCGAATTTGGCTGCAATTGTGCGAAAATTTCGCTTAAAAGCTAGTTATAAAAGCGTGAATTTAGATGATTTTATATAAAATTCGCACCATTTCATTTTGGGAGTAGTATATGAAAAAATCGATTCTTGTCGGATTAAGTTTGATTATAGCCACGTCGCTGTGGGGCGCGGATAAGAAAATTTATCGCCTTAAGCTAGCTCAGACTTACGAGCTTAGTATGCCTATCGTAGGCGATGTCGCCAAGCGTATGGCAGATCTTGCAGATAGTATGTCTGATGGCAGGCTGAAAATCAGCATCGACGCGCCTAGCAAACATAAAGCACCTTTCGCAATCTATGATATGGTCAAAAACGGACAATACGATTTAGGCTATACTGCGAGCTACTATTATAAAGGTAAAAATAGCGCAAATATGCTGTTTACGACGGTGCCTTTTGGTATGACGAAAGACGAACAGCACGCTTGGTATTACTTCGGCGGAGGCAAGGAGCTAGCCGATAAATTCTATGCTAAAAGCAATCTAAAGGTCTTTAATATCCTAAATAGCGGCATGCAGATGGGTGGTTGGTTTAAAAAAGAGATTAATACGTTAGACGATCTAAAAGGGCTTAAATTTAGAATTCCAAGCTTTGGCGGGGAGGTTATGAGCCGCCTTGGCGTCGCAGTCGCTACGATACCGGTAGGTGAGCTATATATGGCGCTAGAGATGGGCACCATCGATGCGGTCGAGTGGGCAAGTCCTAGCTTTGATATACCTCTAGGCTTTCACAAGGTCGCAAATTACTATTATACGGGATGGCAAGAACCCGCTAGCGAGCAGCAGATAGTGATAAATCTACAAACTTGGCAGAAGCTTCCTAAGGATTTGCAAAATATCCTGGAAGCCTCTATCGCAAAGGCGCGCGAATACGCAGAAAATGAGACGTTTTATAAAAACGTAATAATTTGGGACGAGATCAAAAAGAAATACCCAAACGTTCAGATTCGCTCTTTTTCGCCTGAAATTATGCGTGCGCTTCGCAAGGCGACGGATGAAATTTTAGCCGAAGAAAGCGAGAAAAATCCCGATTTCAAAGAGATTTGGGAGAGTCAAAAGGCGTTTTTAGCTAAAGCTAGAACGTGGACGAAGATGGGCGATTTTACATACATCGAAAAAACGGGCGACGTTGAAGCCGAGCAGAATTTTACCGCTTCGGTGAAAAAAATCTCTGTTCCTGAGCCCGTAAATATCGCAGCCAGCGAGATAAATGCAAGCACTGCTGCACCAAAAAAAGAGGATAATCAGACGAAATAGTGCTTCGCTTTTAAGTTGCGTTTTTATGCCGCGCTAAACTAAGCGCCAGATAAAGGTGTATGCGGCTTAAATTTGATCGGCAATTTAGGCAATTTAGGCGAGGCGCGGGTGATTAAAATGCAGGCGATTTGCTTATTGCAGCTGCATAGCTCGGAGTATCTTTAAAATTTTAATTTACGAAAGTAGCGATGAAATTTTATCGCTGCTTTAGCATTTAAGTTAAGGCGTGCAATTTGCATCATTGCTTTTAAAGTCCAATTTAAAAGCCGCTCGGTCGCCGCCGCACAAGGCTAGAATTTCATCAAGCTTTGAGCCTCCTCCTTTTGTCTTATTCTTTTATCTCTTATGTTATTTAATCTTGATATTTTGCCGTGCTTGCTTGCGGGTGACATTGAGCGAGAGAGAATTTAATCTTGCTTTTTCATTTTGCGTAGTTAGCGGAGGAGCTTTGGCGAAGCGTGCCAATCTGAGATTTTAAATTAGTAGCGTTCATAAATTCCGCATTTTAAAATTTTGGTGCTCTTATGCCGATACGACTTTTAAATGAAATTTGCTTCTGGTTTTCTTTCTATATAAAAGCGGCAAACTTCAAATAAAATGCAAAATTTTAAAATTTACACGCTTAAATATCACAAGCAATGAGAATTTAAAATTTTGTCTTTCGGATATTAAGTACAAAGCGCGTTAGAAAAAATTTTATAGGTCAAATTTCATTTTAAGCGATTGCAGATTTAAAGCTTGTATGCAAATACTTTTAGAGCCTGCTCTAGTTAGAATTTATCACTAAACTAGACGGGCTCAGCCTTGGAATTTCAGCGCGCCAATTTTAAAATTTTGCGCGAGTTAGGCTTAAAATTTTAAAATTCGATTCTACCTGCGAAAACTCTTAAATTCCACGGTTTAGAATTTTGATACAGAATTTTGCCATAACGCTATTTCTTGGGATGCGATAAAACTACGCGGCATGCAAAAGCCGCGTAGAATATTGAGCTAGGCTCGCTGCTGCAAGCCTAGCGAATGTCGTAAGCTAAAAAGGCGCTACTGCAAAGCGTAAAATTTTATTTCAAAGCCTTAAAAAGCTCCACGCTATCGAGCTGTTCCCACGGATATTCGTCGTTTCCGACCTGTCCGCGTGCGGCGACGTCGGCGTAGAGAAAGCTTCCTTTGCCGGGGCGATCAAGACCGAATTTATCGATGATCCAGCGCGGCGTGAGCGGAAATTTTTCAAGCACAAAAGCAGATAGCTCATCGTCGCTCGCCGCGCCTAAATTCGTCCCCATGCAATCGACGCTGACGCTGACGGGCTTTGCGACGCCGATTGCGTAACTGAGCTGGACGATGCATTTTTTCGCAAGCCCTGCCGCGACGATATTTTTGGCGATATAGCGCGCCGCATAAAGCCCGCTGCGATCGACCTTGGTGTAGTCTTTGCTGCTTTGAGCGCCGCCACCTATAGGGCTGTAGCCGCCGAAACTATCTACGATTAGTTTGCGCCCCGTTAGGCCGCTGTCGTGAAGCGAGCTGTGATTTACGTAGCGGCCGGTCGGGTTGATGTAGATGATCGTTTTGTTTTTGTCGTAAAGCTCCTTTGGAAGCCCCGCCGAATCGATCAAATTTCCGATCAGATCTCGGACGCGCTCGATACTCATACTCTCGACGCATGGCGCTGAAACCACGATCGTATGGATGCTTTGCGGCTTGCACTCCTCAAAATTGCTCTTCGTGCCGTAATCGACGCTAACCTGCGTCTTAATATCGACGCCAAGCTCGTTAGGATGAGATTTTGCGTAGGCATAGACGTGATCGCAAAGAAGCCTCGCGTAGGTGATCGCCGCCGGCATAAAATTTTTCGTTTCGCAGCTTGCGAAGCCGAACATTATGCCCTGATCTCCCGCTCCGATCTCGCCGCCCTCTTGATCGACGCCTTGGTTGATGTCGGGGCTTTGCTGGTTTAAAAATACGTCCACTTGCAGATCCTGCGGATGCAGGCACTGCGCGCGCGTGAAATGAGGGTTATCGTTGTAGCCGATCTCGCTAAGCGCGCCCTTTACGATGTGGCGGTAATCGTCGTGGGTAAAATCGATCTTAGCGTTTACTTCGCCACCGATTACTACGTGTTTGCCTGCGATGAAAACCTCCGCTGCTACGCGTCCGTTTGGATCTTGTTTTAAAATTTCATCCACGATGCTGTCTGCGATGATATCGGCGCACTTATCCGGATGACCGGGGCTTACGACCTCGCTGGTAAATAGATACATATCTGCTCCTAATTAAAATTTCGGGGCATTTTATCTAACGAGGTTTTAAGATTAACTAAAAATTGCGAAATTTCGCCCAAATTTAAATGTGCTTAAATAAAATTTCGATATATTTCAAACGACGTTTTGATTGAAAGGTAAAAAATGAGTTCGATTCAAAAATTAGTAGCCAGCTACAAAGATAAAAATCTAGTTCTGCGCATAGTTACAGGCTTGATAATAGGAGCTATTTTGGGCTTTGCCGCACGTTCAGCGGCAGGCGATATTGCGGCAGAGCACACTTCGCTTTTAATAAACGTAGTAGCTTTTGCGGAAATTTTAGGAAATTTATTTGTAGGCGCCCTTAAGGCGGTCGCTCCGATTTTGGTTTTTATCTTGATTTTAAGCTCGATCGTAAATAAACAATACGGTAGCGCAAGCGGCTTAAAACGCGTGGTCGTCCTATATATCGTAGGCACCTTTTTGGCCTCGTGCGTGGGGGTGGCGGCTAGCTTTTTATTCCCGACGGATCTTGCTCTAAGCAGTGTCGGCGCCGCGGAAAATACCGCTCCTGCGAGCGTCTGGGTCGTGCTAAAAGACCTGCTTTTTAAGGTCGTGGATAATCCCGTAAACGCTATCGCGCACGGAAACTACGTAGGAATTTTAACCTGGGCGATAGGTCTTGGCGTCGCGCTTAAATTTTGCACTAATGAAACAAAGAAAATTTTTACCGATCTGAGCGAAGCGGTAACCAAAATCGTGCAATTCGTAATCCAGCTCGCGCCGTTTGGAATTTTCGGCTTAGTAGCTTCTACCGTGTATCAAACCGGCGTCGATGCGCTGCTTGGATATGCGCGAATCGTAGTCGTGCTCGTAGGCGCGATGGCGTTCGTAGCCCTCGTGGTAAATCCGCTCATCGTCTTTGCGGTGATTAAGAAAAATCCATATCCGCTCGTATTTACCTGCCTGCGCGAAAGCGGCCTCACGGCGTTTTTCACCCGCAGCTCGGCGGCGAATATCCCGGTAAATTTAAATTTATGCAAAAAGCTCGGCATCAGCGACGAGCTAAGCTCGATCTCGATCCCTTTGGGAGCTACGATAAATATGGCGGGCGCTGCGGTGGTAATCGCGATCTTGGCGCTTGCTGCGGCTCATACGCTTGGCGTGCGCCCCGATTTTTGGACGGCGCTACTGCTTTGCGTGGTCTCGGCGGTCGGTGCGTGCGGCGCTAGCGGCGTGCCAGGCGGTTCGTTGATGCTAATACCGCTTGCGTGCTCGCTCTTTAATATCTCAAATGACATCGCAATGCAGGTCGTCGCGATCGGCTTCATCATCGGCGTGATTCAAGACTCAGTAGAAACCGCGATCAATAGCTCCACGGACGTGATTTTTACGGCGATCGCGTCGCAAAGTATGCAAAAATAACTCACCTTAAAATTTACCGCGATTTCCGCTAGGGCGGCGGATCTCGCGGTTTTTAAAATTTTACTTATTCTTTTTTGATAAAATTATCCAAAAATTTTAAAAGGAAATCGATGAATTGGAATTTAGGCGAGCTGTTTGCAAACGAAGCGGAATTTAGCGGCGCGATAGATAGCGCGGCTGCGCAGGCTCGGGATTTTGAAGCTAAATTTAAAGATAAGCTGCGCGCTCTTAGCGCGGAGGAATTTTTAGGCGCGCTTGAGCTTTATGAGAGCATCAGCGAGCAGATCGGCAAAATAATGAGCTTTGCGCATCTAAGATTCGCGCGAGATACGAGCCTTGGGGCGCAGCAGGCTAAGACGGAGCAGGCTTGCAACGACATTTCGCAGAGCCTGCTCTTTTTCGAGCTCGAGTTTAACGAGCTTGACGGCGCAAAACAGGACGAGTTTATCGTGCAAAGCGGGAGATTCAGATATTATTTGAGCCTACTTAAGCAGCGCAAGGCCCACCAGCTAAGCCTGCCGCAAGAAAGCGTGCTTTTAAAAACTTCGCCCGTAAGCGGCGAGGCGTTTTCGCGACTTTTTGACGAGAGCATGGCGCGGATGAGCTTTGATTTTCGCGGGCGCAAGCTCGGCGAGGAGGAAATTTTAAGCCTGCTTCATAGCTCTGATCGCGAGGTGCGAAAGGACGCCGCAACCTCGCTAAGTGCGGTGCTAGAGCAGAACTCCCACCTGCTTGGCTACATCTACAATATGATCAAAACCGATCTTAAAATTCGCTGTGAGCTGCGCGGCTACGATAAAGCCGAGGCGGTGATGCACGAGGAAAATCAGATAAACATCGCAAGCGTCGATGCTCTGATCGCAGAGGCGGAGCGAAGCTTCGCTCTAGTCGGCAAATTTTACGCCAAAAAGCGTGAAATTTTAGGCTACGACGCGCTGTATGATTACGACAGATACGCTCCGCTTGGCGGCGATGAGAGCGAGTTTAGCTTCGAGCAGGCTAAGCAGATCGTGCTAGCGGCGTTTGAAAAATTTAGCCCGAAATTTAAGCAGATTGCGCTGATCGCGTTTGAGCGAAACTGGATCGACGCGATGCCCGCGCAAAATAAGCAAAGCGGCGCGTTTTCGCATTCGGGCTCGCGCGATACGCACCCTTTCGTGCTTTTAAATTTCACGCGCAAGCGCCGCGACGTATTTACCCTCGCGCACGAGCTGGGGCACGCGATACATCAGTATCTAAGCTACGGCGTAGGCTATTTTAACTCCTTCACGCCGCTAACGACGGCGGAGACCGCGTCAGTTTTCTGCGAGATGCTGGTGTTTGATTATATGCGCGAAAATTTTTCAAATTTAAACGGCTCGCCAAATTTAAAAAGCGCCGCCGCCTCGGACAGTTCGCAAAATTTAAAGCGCGATGCTTCGCAAGAGGCTCAGGGCGGTGAAATTCCAAACGAGTACGCCGTAAAACATGCCGCCTCGCAAGACTCTGCGGGTCCGAGCGAGCTTGCGGCGCTCGATACGGATACGCCCTCGCAGACTGCAAGCGATAAGACCGCGCTAAGAGCGATGCTTGCGGCAAAGATCGAGGATATCTTCGCGACGCTTTACCGCCAGATCGGATTTACGACCTTTGAGCGGCGTGTGCATGCGAGCGCGGATGAGCTAAGCGTTGAGCAGGTGGGCGAGCTTTGGATGGAGGAGTCGCGCAAGATGTTTGCGGGCGAGCTGATATTGCAGGATCATTACAAAAGTTGGTGGAGCTACATCCCGCACTTCATCCACACGCCGTTTTACTGCTACTCCTACGCCTACGCGCAGCTTTTGGTACTCGCGCTTTACGGGCTGTATAAGAGCGGCAGGCTTGAAAATTTCGTTCAAATTTACACCGAGTTTTTAAGCTCGGGCGGCAGCGATGAGCCGCAAAAGCTAGTGGCGAAATTCGGCTTTGATATCAATAAAAGCGAGTTTTGGCGCATCGGCATAGAGCAGGTCGCGGCGCTTGTAGATGAGTTTGTGAGGGGTTAGGATGATAGATAAAATTTTAAAAGACGATAAATTTATCGCTGCGAGCAGCACACATATAGGCGCGGTTTTGGACTACGTTTTGGCTCTTGGATATGGATTTGGCATCGTTGCGAGGACGGATCAGATAAAATTTGACCCGCCGCTGTCGGAGGAAATTTTAAAAAGCTTCAAAATGCCCGCGATCTTTTTGCAGCTGGAGGAATACACGCTTTCTAGCGCGCATCTTAGCAAGGATGAGCTGGTTTTCGAGGCGGGCTTTGGGGCGCAGGATTTTGCTAGCACGCTTAGCGTGCCGTTTTACGCGGTCTTGCAGATCGTCGTGGACGGCAAGCCCATCGCGGTAAATTTCTCCCAGCCCGAGTCCGAATGGCTTAAGCGCGAAAAATCGCGTAAAATTTTCTCAAAATGAGTGATATTTTAGAAGGTCTTAATCCCGCTCAGCGCGAGGCTGCGAGCCACGTTGACGGAGCGATGTTAATCTTAGCGGGTGCGGGCAGCGGCAAAACCAAAACGATCACCGCGCGCCTTGCTTACTTGCTATCAAACGGCGTGCCTGCAGAGAATACTCTCACGCTTACGTTTACGAATAAAGCCGCCGCCGAGATGCGCTCGCGAGCGCTTAATCTGATAAGCGGGTTAAATTTAAGCGGAGTGCCGCTTCTGTGCACCTTTCATAAATTCGGGCTTTTGTTTTTGAAATTTCATATTAGCGAGCTTGGGCGTAGCGCAAACTTCCAAGTAATCGATACGGACGATAAGAAAAAGATCATCAAGGGCTTTGAGATAAATTTGCCCACGTCGCTATTGGCGGCTAAAATTTCAACCTACAAAAATTCTCTAATCGATCCCAAAGATATCGACGAGCTTCTAAAGGGCGAAGATGACGAGCTAAGCAGGATGTATAGCGGATTTTACGCGCATTGCGCTGATGCATATAAGCGCTACGAGGCGTATTTGGCGGCGAATAATCTGGTGGATTTCGATGATCTGTTGATATTGCCGTATAAAATTTTAAACGCTAATGAGCGACTATGCGATGAAATTTCGCGCCGCTACGCCTATATCACGGTGGATGAGTATCAGGATACCAACGACATTCAATTTAAACTTCTGCAAAAGCTCTGTACCACGCATGAAAACCTCGCGGTAGTGGGCGATGACGATCAGAGTATCTACGGCTGGCGCGGCGCACGGATAGAAAATATCTTAAATTTTAAAGATCAGTTCTCAAACGTGAAATTTATCAAGCTCGAGCAGAACTACCGCTCCACGGATGAAATTTTAAATGCCGCAAACGAGCTCATCTCGCACAACAAAAACCGCCTCGGCAAGAGCCTTACTAGCATGAACGGCGGGGGCGAAAAGATCGAAATTTTACGCTCGGACGAAGAGAGTATTGAGGCGGCAAAGATCGCAGAAGCTATCAAAAAGCTACTTTCAAGCGGCGTAGCGCCCTCTCAAATCGCCGTGCTTTACCGCGTAAACGCTCTTTCGCGCGCGCTGGAAGAGGGGCTGAATCGAGCCAAAATCCCGTACAAAATGGTAGGCGGCGTGAAATTTTACGAGCGCGCCGAGATCAAGGATACGATCGCCTATCTGCGCTTGGTAAATGACGAGCACGACGACTTTTCGATGAGGCGGATCATAAACGTGCCCAAGCGCGGCATCGGCAAGGTCTCGCTGGCAAAGCTCGAGGAGCTTTCGCGCCTGCGGCTCATCAGTCTATTTGACGCCTTTAGCGAGCCGGACGCGGGGCTTAGCGCCAAGGCGGCGCAGGCTCTAGCGGAGCTTAAAAGCGGCATCGCTTCTATCTCCGCGCTAGCCGATACTATCAAAAAAATAGACGCGCTGGAGCCCGCTTTCGGGCTAAAGGCTTACTACGCTTCGCTGCCCGACGGCGCCGATCGCGTCGCAAATATCGACGAGTTTTTGGCGATGCTGAAGGACGAGGCGAGCAATAAGCCCGATTTTGATCTGGCGGAATTTTTAAACGAGCTGAGTCTTCTTAGTGATCAAGACGCTATCATGGGCGATACGATAAATATAATGAGCGTGCACGCGAGCAAGGGGCTTGAATTTTCGCACCTTTTCGTAATCGGACTGGAGGAGGGCTTTTTCCCGCTTTTGGGCGACAGCAATGACATCGAGGAGGAGCGTAGGCTTGCATACGTAGCGATCACGCGCGCCAAGCGCACTCTCACGCTTAGCTTTGCCGCTAGCCGCTTTTATCGCGGCAAGCGCGAGAGGCTGGATGCTAGCAGGTTTATAGCCGAGGCGGGTTTGGTGGCTAAAGAGCCGCCGCGCGAGCAAAGTAGCGGCTTTAGCAAGGGCGAGCTGATCAAACACAAACTCTTCGGTATCGGACAGATCACGGCGGTAAACGGCGACCGGCTCACGATAAATTTCGGCGGAATTTCGCGCGTGATAATGTCGAATTTCGTAGAAAAGATCGGCTCTTATGAATAGATTGTTTTTGGCGGACAAGCCCGCGGGCATCGGCAGCAATAAATTTTTAAGCGCTCTTAAGCGCAAATACGGCGTGAAAAAGGCGGGCTTTAGCGGCACGCTCGATCCCTTCGCAAGCGGCGCGCTGATCGTGGCATTCGGGCAATACGCGCGCTTTTTTAGATTTTTGAAAAAGGAGCCAAAAGTTTACACTGCGACGCTGTGGCTGGGCGCGCAGAGCCCAAGCGGCGATAACGAAAACATCGAGCGCGTGGAACAAATTCCGCCGCTTTCGCGCGAGGTTTTAGACGCTGCGATGGCGCAAATGCGCGGCGAGATAAAATTTATCCCGCCCGCTTTCAGCGCCAAGAAAATTGACGGCGTGCGCGCATACAAGCTCGCTCGCGCGGGCGAAGAGGTGAGCCTAAAAGAGAGCTTGATGCGGGTTTTTGATGCTGAAATTTTAAGCTACGCTCACCCCTTCGTAAGCTTTCGCGTTGCGCTTAGCGAGGGCGGCTACGTGCGCTCTTTCGCGCAAATTTTGGCAGAAAAGCTAGGCGTTTGCGGTACACTTAGCGCGCTTAGGCGGGAGAGCGAGGGAGTTTTTGACCTGCAAGATCCGCGCTTTGCGGATGAGGCGGCGCTAAATCCGCTCGAGTTTTTGGACCTCGCGCCGAACTTTTACGACGGCGACGCTCGCGACGTGATCTTGGGTAAAAAGCTCGCCGCAAAGGATCTGGCTAGCCGCGCGGACGGGCGCTATTTGCTTATCTGCGGCGATTTTTACTCGATCATCGAGATTGGCGCGGGCGAGGTGAGGTATCTTTGGAACGACGTTCCGATCGCGGGCGGCGCGTTTTAAGCCGCGGCCCCAGCCTGCGGCGGAATTTTGATCGGGCGGCCCTGGCTTGAAATTTGAGCGGTTATAAATACGGCGCGTTTTAAATTTGCTAGCATAGCGCGCCGCTATGTATGGTTAAATTTTGCCGTAGGCCGCGGTGGGCGAGCGATCGTACTCTTTCGTTGCGCACGGATCGCAAATCGGCATCGGGCGGAGTAAATTTAAAATTGAAACATGCGGCTCCGCAGGCGGCGCTCGCTCTCGAAAGGCATAAATCCGCGGGGCTAAATTTAAACGCGGCGAAGCGACGTTTAAATTCGCTTTTGCCGCGCGATGGTGCCGCGCCGCGAGATTAAAATTTCGCGATTTAAAAGGCAGCATAGGCTGGAGCTTGTCGCGGCAAGCAGTCATTGCCGAATATAATTCCGGCTCGCGGTAATGCGTAGTCTGCGCCTACGGGTTTGATTTTGCGGCGCACCGCTAAGCTAAATTTAACGCAAGCGCACCTAGGCGCAGAAGGAGTAAAATTTGAAGGCTTATGCAAAGATCAATGTTTTTTTAAAAGTCGTCGGCACGCGCGGCGGTTACCACGAGATCGCCTCGCGCTTCGTGCTGCGCAGAGAGCTGTTTGACGAGATAAGCTTTGAGCGCGCGAGCGGCTTTGCGCTTGAATGCGGCGGCGCGCAGATCGCGGATAACATAATTTTAAAAGCCAAGGCGGCGCTTGAGCAGGCGGGCTTTGCGCGCGAGCTTGCGGAGTTTTTCGGCTCGCACAAGATCGTGCTTAAAAAACGTATTCCGATCGGCGCGGGTCTTGGTGGCGGCAGTAGCGATGCGGCGGCGTTTTTACGGCTTGCGAACGAGGAGTTAGGCTTAAAAATTTCACGCGAGCGGCTTACCAAAATCGCGCAAAATATCGGCGCGGACGTCGCGTTTTTTGTTAGCGGGCTTGAGGCCGCAAACGTACGCGGTATCGGCGAGATCATCGAGCCTTTCGAGGACAGCTTGCCCGCGATCGAAATTTTAACGCCCGCGATCTTTTGCTCCACTGGCGCGGTTTATAATGAGTTTCGTGCAAGCTTCATGCAAAATATAAACGCCGCGCAGGCGCAAGAGATGTTGCGTTTAAGCAGCGAGCAGCTGCTGGCGCAATATGGCGGCTTTCAGCTAAACGATCTTTTCGCGCCGTGCATAAAGCTATATCCGCAGATGAGCAAGTATCGCGATATGTTTCTAAGCGGTAGCGGCAGCAGCGTGTTTTTCTTAAAATAGAAAAGCCGTGGCGCGCGGTTAAAATTTAAAAGCTAAATTTAAAGATAAAATTTAAAATTCGCTCGCCCGCTTTTAAATTTAAGCAAAAACGGGCTAAGCTTAGGACCAAATTTAGAAGGAAAAAGATGAAAGAACTGAGTAAAAATCGCAAGGCATTTCACGATTTTACGATACTTGAAAGCTTTGAAGCGGGCATCGTGCTAAAGGGTAGCGAGGTCAAAGCCCTGCGCGCGGGCAGGGGCAATCTCAAAGATAGCTTTTGTCGCGTGATCCGCGGCGAGCTGTTTTTGCTAAACGCGCATATCAGCTATCTGGAGAGCACTAACGCGCATTTTCGTCCCGATGAAGGGGCGGCGCGAAAGCTTTTGATGCACAGAAAGCAGATCGACAAACTGCTTGGCGCGGTTAATAAAGAGGGCCTTACCATCGTGGTTTTGTCGCTGTATCTCAATGATAAAAACCGCGTAAAGGCGCGTATCGCTTTGGCTAGTGGCAAAAATCTGCACGATAAGCGCGAATCGCTAAAGCGCAAGGAAGCCGACCGCGAAGCGCAAAGCGCGATGAAGCGATACGACAAGCATTCATTTTAAATTCACAAAACTTTGGTTAAAATGCGGGCTTAAATTTAAACCCGAAGGAAATGCAATGAAGAAATTTTTACTATTATGTTTGGCGATTTTTGTTTTAAGCGGCTGCGGAGATGATTCGCAGAAAAAGACGGGCCCTGCCGGCGAGAATCCTGCCGCGAGCGAGAGTCAGATGGCAAAAAATTCCGCGCAAGATAAAAATGACGAGCGTATTGGTGGAGAAAGCGGCGAGGAGGTAGCTTTTACGCCGTTTAAAACGGGCGAGCGCCTTACGCTTAAAAGCGTCGTAGGCGGCGAGGTAACGATCGAGCGCACAGAAAAGGGCTTTAAGCTCGCGGACAGCGATAAAATTTTGATGTTTGATATTTTTGGTACTTACTGTCAGCCGTGCCGCATCGAAGCGCCGCATCTGATGGACTTTCAGTTAAAAAATTCCGCGGATTTTCTAATGGTCGGCTTGATTTATTTTGAGGACATTACGGACGCGCAAGTGATCGAAAATTTTACGAAGAAATTTAACGCGTATTATTTCATCTCCAATTCAAAACAAAACGAGCGCATAGTGGGTCAAATTTTAAGCGACATTGGTTATCGCCACGCGCTTTCGATCCCTTTTAAGGTGGTGCTTAAAGATGGAAAATATCAAAGGCTTACCGACATTAACGAAGGCGATGAGCGGGGCAAGCCGTATTACTTAGGCATGGTCGATACTGATGTGATAAAAAGCGATATCGCCAGGATAAAAAATGGCAACTAAAACCGGCGTGCAGATTCGCACTCGCGCCAAAACAAAATCTTTCGTGCCTCGTCCGTATAAAGTAATTTTACTCAACGACGACGAAACGACGATGGATTTCGTGGTTTATATTTTGATGGAGATTTTCGCTAAAAACTTTAACGACGCCGTAGATTTAATGATGAAAGTGCACAAGCAGGGTCGCGCGGTTTGCGGCGCGTATCCTAAAGAGATAGCCGAGTGCAAGCAACAAGCGGTTTTACAAGCGGCAAAGGTCGCAGGATTCCCTCTTAGATGCGAGATCGAAGAGGATTAAATTTAAAGGAAAGCAATGATAGGATTTTTTTTAAACAAACATTTTGAACAAGCAATCAGCGTCGCAAATGACGGCGAGGACGAATACATTACTACTTCGCACGTAGTTTATGCGATTTTTAAATACAATAAGCCCTTTCACGGGCTCATCGCCAAAGAAATTCCGGATATTAACTATCTAAATATCTTGGATAATCTGGGCGGGCTTTTGGATATGATGCCTAAATCAAGCGGCAAGGCTCCGGCGCAGACGATAGAATTTAAGCAGTTCTATACTGAATTAAATAACGCTAAAGAGCCTAAAAATGAGCTTGATTTTATGCTTAAAATTCTAAATGATAAGGAAAACGACTGCACTAAAATTTTAAATCACTACGGTATCAATGCCGCGATTTTTGAGCTTATCGTGCGAAAGTACAAATCCGCTTTCGATCACCGCGATGAGGTCGTTTCTCGCGACGAAGCCGCAGCGATTAAGCTAAACTCATACGATATCGATGATATCACGCATGCGATGAATTACGACGAAAGTCGCAGGCAGTGGCAGAATACGGAATTTGAGCCTGCGTTTGAGGGCGAAAAGGACGCCATAAACGAGCGCGATATTAAAAAGGACTCGCCTAGTTCACTTTATACAGCAAACCTCAATAAAATCGCGCTTGAGGGCAAGATCGATCCACTCATCGGACGCGAAAAAGAGATCGAAAAGACGCTGCAAACCCTCTGTCGCCGTAAGAAAAACAATCCGATCTTAGTGGGCGAAGCAGGGGTTGGTAAAACCGCAATCATCGAGGGCATTGCGCTAAAAATCGTCCGCGGCGAAGTGCCAGAGAAGCTAAAAAACAAGGTAATTTACGCCCTTGATGCTGGCGCGCTAATCGCAGGTACTACGCTGCGCGGGGAGTTTGAGGAGAGGCTAAAGGATCTCATAGACGAGTTTAGCGCTAATCAAAACGCGATTTTATTTATCGATGAAATTCACACGATCGTTGGCGCAGGTACGGGCAATCGCAACGAACTTGATATGTCAAACATCCTAAAACCTTCGCTTGCAAGCGGCGAGCTATCGGTCATCGGCGCTACTACATACGGCGAATACCGCTCGTTTTCGCAGGATAAGGCGCTTAGCCGCAGGTTTTGTAAGATCGATGTAAGCGAGCCTAGCATTGACGATAGCGTCGAAATTTTAAAAGGCGTAGCCAAAAGATATGAGGAATTTCACGGCGTAAAATTTAGCGACGAAATTTTGCGTGATAGCGTAACGCTTGCTAAAAAATATCAAAGCGATAAATTCCTTCCCGACAGCGCCATTGATCTCATCGACGAGGTGGGCGCGAGCTTTGCGTTTAAACCGCACGAAGCTCCGCTTGAAATCAGTAAGGACGATTTGGTAAATACGCTTTCGATTAGCGCGAATATCGCAAATTTAAGCAGTAGTGTCGATAATAAACAAGTACTAAAAAATCTGGAAGCTAATATCAAGCGCGAAATTTTCGGTCAAGATGAAGCGGTTAGCAGCCTTTGCAAGGCACTTTTGCGCTCTTACGCCGGGCTTGGAGGCGCAAGCTCCCCAATCGGCGTATTTTTGTTCGCAGGTAGCAGCGGCGTGGGCAAAAGTGAGCTAGCCAAGGTCTTAGCTGCGCAGCTTGGAGTACATTTTGAGCGCTACGATATGAGTGAATATATGGAAGCTCACAGCGTCTCGAGGCTCATCGGTGCGCCTCCCGGATACGTGGGCTTTGAAAACGGTGGAATTTTAACGAATAACATCAAAAAGCACCCATATAGCGTTATTTTATTTGATGAGGTAGAAAAAGCTCATCCTAGCATGACGAATATTTTTTTAGGAATTTTCGATAACGCAAGTCTTACCGATAACAACGGCGTTACGACCGATTTTAAAAATACGATCATAATAATGACGTCTAATTTAGGCACGAAAGAAGCGCCGCAGGTCGGATTTACAAAAGACGAGAGCTATAAAGTAGATAGCGCCATAAGAAGCTTCTTTGCGCCGGAATTTCGCAACCGCATCGATAAAATCATAAATTTTAACCGCTTAAGCGGCGAAATTTTAGAAAAGATCGTGGATAAAACTATCGGCGAGCTAGAGTCGCAGCTAAAAAACGTAAAGATTAGTCTAAACAAGGAAGCAAAAGATTTGATTATCTCGCGCGGCTATTCGGACGAGTTTGGCGCGCGAAATTTAAAGCGCGAGATCAGCTCTCAGATCAGCGATCATATAAGCGGCGAGCTGCTTTTTGGCGCGCTGCAAGAGGGCGGCTTAGTTAGCGTGAGCGTAAAAGATGGCGAGCTAAGCTTTAGCTTTGCTTCTACGCCTTTGCCGCAGATAGAAAAAAAGCAACCAGCACTAGCTCAAAGCAGTGTCGTTAAATAATGGCTCGGTTTTACGATTTTCCAGATCCTATGGATGCGCCCGATTTTGCGCCGCTTGCAAGTGGCGGCGATCTGAGCGAGGATTGCTTGCTTAGCGCTTATAGCGCAGGGATATTTCCGTGGTTTAGCGAGGATGAGCCGATTTTATGGTGGTCGCCCAATCCGCGCGCAGTGCTTGATCCGCGTGAAGTGCGTGTGCAAAAGTCCATTAAGCCCTATCTTAAGCGATATGAAGTGAAATTTGACGCGAATTTTAAGGGCTTCATCGAGCGCTGCAAAGACGTACGAAAAAAAGAGAGCGACGGCACGTGGATCAGCGAGCAGATCGTGCAGGCTTACTCGCGTTTGGCAGCAGACGGTTACGCTCACAGCGTCGAGGCGTACGAGGACGGCGAGCTTGTGGGTGGGCTATACGGGCTAATTTTTGGGCGTGTGTTTTGCGGCGAGAGTATGCTGAGCCTAAAGAGCAACGCTTCGAAAGTCGCGCTGATTAGGCTTTGTGAGGTGCTTGCAAATTTCGGCTTTTTAATCGACTGCCAGATTATGAACGAGCATCTGAAATTTATGGGTGCTAAAGAGATGCCGCGAGCGGAATTCCTCGCTCTATTTGCTGAGCTTAGTGCGCAAGATAGCGGCTTTGAGCGCTTTGCGGATCTTAAAGTTCCGCGCGGAGCGCAGCATTGAGTCAAAACTTGAGATGCAGCAGCGTAAAAAATGCGCGGAATTTAGAATTTTAAAGAAATAAGATGTGGCAAAGAGATAAAAGCTCCTCGGTCGGTATGATTATCGTGATGTTTATATTCGTGCCGGCGGCGCTTTTTGTATTTTTGGCGATTTTATATTTTTGGGGCAGCACTGAGCGCAAGCTACCGCGCCTGGATGTCAATGAAACCAACAGCGCGATCCGCGGCGCGATAATCGCAAAAGATAACTACGTCGCGGCAAATTCCGTCAAACTCTACAAAGTTAGCGTCGATGCGCGCAGCATCGATAAAAACAAGCTTGATCTTTTCGTGCGGCTATACTGCATCTACACGGGCGATAGTGAAAAGCGCGTCAAAAGCGCGATCGAGGGCTCTGGCGGCACGACCGTGCTGTCGTATAAGATCGACGCCAAAACCGCCGTGCATCTAAAAGAGCTTGCATATAAGCTAAATTTAAAAAAGGTCTTCGTAAGCTTCATAGGCTCAAACGGCAGGTTAAATCCGCCTATCCGCATGAGCGTGACCGAAAGCGGCGAGAAGCGCAGCTACAATGTCGGCGATTCGCTCACTCCGTTAATCGGCTATATCAATAAAAAAGAGGTTGATGGCATTACAAAGGTTAGTGGTATCAAAGGGATCGAGAAGTACTATGAGTATTATCTAGCGCCGGTTAGAGATGAGTTTATCGTGGGTCCGCGTGATATCGGTGGTAATATCATTCTAGAGCGCAGCAGCAAAAAAACGGGCAGGATCGACGGCTACAACGTCCGTCTAAGCGTGCCACTAACGCTGCAAAGAAAGATAGAGCGCCTAAGCGATGAGGGCGCTGATAATTACGATGCGCGAGAAATCGTGGTGGGCATTATGAACTCCAAAACGGGCAAAATTTTATCCCTTGCGACCAATGCCCGCTATGACCCCTCAAACATCACGAAAAACGATCTTAAGAATTTAAATTTTACCGCGAGCGAATACGCCTACGAAGTGGGCTCGATTATGAAGCCGATAATTTTCGCAATCGCCTATGATGCCAAAGCCGTCAAACCGGGCGAGATCATTAATACCTATAACGGCAGCTATAAGCTTGGTACTCGCACGATCCGCGACACGCATCCTGCAAAGCAGATGAGCGGCGAGGAGATCATCATCCACAGCTCAAATATTGGAATGATTAAAATTTCAGAGCGGCTGGAGGGGCAGGCTATTTATGACGGGCTGATGAACTTCGGTATGTCGCAAAAAACGGGTATCGATCTGCCATATGAGCAAAGCGGAAATATACCTAGTATCAAAAGCCTGAATAATAAAATTTACAAAGCCACGATCAGCTACGGCTACGGCGCGCAGATGACCTTCCTTCAGATGCTCAATGCCTATACCGTCTTTAACAACGGCGGCGTCATGATTAGCCCGCGCCTAGTCGAAAATCTAGAAAATAACGGCAAAACTTACATCGTCAACGAAAGCGAAACCCGCCAAGTAATCTCTAAACCTACCGCTGACGTAATAAAAGGAATTTTAATCAAAACGGTTGAGAGCGGCACTGGGCGCAAGGGGCGGGTAGCGGGGCTGCAAATCGGCGGCAAGACGGGCACTGCGCGCATCGCCAAGGGGGGCGGCTATTCGAGCGCCTATAATAGCTCGTTTTTTGGCTTTGCCAATGACGCAGATACCAGCTACACGATCGGCGTTTTGGTGCGCGAGCCTAAAAGGGGCAGCTACTACGCCGCTCAAAATGCGCTGCCGATCTTTAAGCGGGCGGTAGGAATTTTGATAGAGGAGGGCTATCTAAAGCCCGCAGCCGACGCAAACGCCACGCAAAAGGTCGAGATCAAGGATGAGGCAGTTGAAATTAAAGATTAAATTTGCTAAATTTCGCGAGATTTTTTTGAAATTTTGCGGCTTGCGTTACGGCGTCGAAATTTTACGCAATGCGACGCGGCTTCGTGAAATTCAGCGGCGTTTAAATTTTACGGCGCGGAATTTTGGCGGCATAGAATTTATCGGCGCAAATTTTAACGGCACGAAGATGGAATTCTATCGCGACGCAGAATTCTACGTGGCGTAAAATTCCGCGTCAAGGTAAAATTTTAAATTTGCCGTCACGCAAGTAACGCAAGTAAAACAGCGAGTGAACTTAGCTGTTTAAATTTAAAACGCGGCGCTATTAAATTCGCGTCGTATGCCCGTGCAGCTGCGAAATTTAACGAGTTTAACGGCAAGGTTTAACGATGAAATTTAACGCAAAGAAAAGAGGAAAAT
>NZ_CALIJF010000092.1 GCF_938018035.1 uncultured Campylobacter sp.
GGGCGGTGGCCGCTATTAAAGCCGTCTTTGTAGTTTTTGCCGCTGTTCCAATGCCCCTCTTCGGTATCTACCTTAAACATCGCGCAGTTCATATCGTCGATGATCTTTACGTCGTCGAAAACGAAAAATTCATTCTCCGGCCCGAAATAGCAGGTATCTCCAAGACCCGTGGTTTGCAGAAACTGCTCGGCTTTTTTAGCGATCGAGCGCGGGCATTTTTCATAAAGCTCGTTTTTGTAGATGTCGTAAACGTCGCAGATGACGATGATCGTCACGTCCGCGGTGAACGGATCCAAAAACGCCGTCCCTACGTCGGGCTTTAGCATCATATCGGATTTATCGATTGGCTGCCACGCCGCTACCGAGCTTGCGTCGAATGGAATTCCATCGGCGAAGTCCTTCGGCAGGCGCTTGTAGTTGTAAGCGACATGGTGCCAGGTGCCTTTTAGATCGGTAAATCTAAAATCCACGAACTCGACCTCGTTTTCATCGCAAAATTTAAAAAATTCCTTCACGTCATTAACAAATTTTCCCATATTTTTTCCTTTTTTCCGCCCGTATTCGGGCTAAATTTAACGGCGGATTTTAACATTATTTAGTTGAAATTCGACTTTATCTGCGCCGTTTTGCGCGCCGCGATTTTTAAAATTTCTTGCCGCCGTGCCTTTTTAAATTTAAAAGCGGCTGCCGTAAATTTACGCCAGATTTACGAACTGCCGCTCGCGGTTTTTGAAAACGGCGATCTTATCGTAGCCGAACTCGCGCGCTTTGGCGTAAATTTTATCGTAGTTTAGCGCTACTTGAGCTACCGAGTGCGCGTCCGAGCTAAGCGTGATCGGCACGTCCGCATCCGCAAGCACCTCCAAAAGCGCGTCGCTTGGATAAATTTCATTTGCGGGCTTGCGAAGTCCCGCGGAGTTTAGCTCCACGACGATGCCGCTTTTTTTGATCGCATTTATCGCGCCGCCTGCTAAAACTCTGATATCTTTTTTCGGAGTAAATTTAAAAATTTTAATCAGATCCATATGCCCTAAAATGTCGAATTTTCCGCTTTTGCACAGCGCGCAGATCAGCGCAAAGTATTCGCGATAAACGTCGTCTATTTCGCGCCCGCTCCACTGATCTAAAAATTCCTCGTTATCAAAGCCCCAGTTGTTTAAAAAATGCACCGAGCCGATGAGATAATCGACCTCGCGCGCGAAAATCCGCTCATCCATTAGCTCTTTTTTCGTCATAAAATCGACCTCATATCCCAGCCGCACGTCGATCCGCCCGCTAAACTCATCTCGCAGATCCCTAATCATCCGCTCGTAAAGCTCCATCTGCTCGAAACTCATTCGGTATTTTTGATCGAAGTTCATCGGCGCGTGATCCGCAAAGCCGAAAATTTCTATGCCTCGTGCGATCGCCGCTTCCAAATACTGCCGCGGCTCGCCGTTAGCGTGGTTACAAAGATAGGTGTGGTTGTGCAGATCGGCTCGCATCAACTGCTCCTTAAATAAAATTTTGGCTAAATTGTAGTAAAATCGCGCTTAAAAAATCACTAGGAATGTATTTGAAAAAACCCGAACTCTTAGCTCCTGCTGGGAATTTAACGAAACTAAAAATCGCCCTGGCTTACGGCGCGGACGCCGTGTATGCGAGTACCGGCTCATTTTCGCTGCGCCAACGAAGCGCGAAGGAATTTAGCAAGGAGAGCTTCGCGCAGGGCGTCGCGTACGCGCACGAGCGCGGCAAGAAGCTCTACGCGACCGTAAACGGCTTTGCGACCAACGGCCAGCTTGAAAATATCAAAAGGCATTTGGAATTTCTTCGCGACCTGCGCGTAGATGGAATTTTAATCGCGACTTTGGGCGTCGCGAACCTCGCGCGAGCCGTAGCTCTCGAAATTCCGATTCACGTCTCTACCCAAGCTAACGTGCTAAATTATCTGGATGCGCAGGTTTGGGTGGATCTAGGTGCCGTCCGCATCGTCGCGGCGCGCGAAATGACGCTCAAAGACGCCGTGGAGATTAAAGAAAAAATTCCGAACCTCGAGATTGAAATTTTCGTGCACGGCTCGATGTGTTTCGCATACAGCGGGCGCTGTCTCGTAAGTGCGGTGCAAAGCGGGCGCTTTAGCAACCGCGGAAGCTGCGCGAACGACTGCAGATTTAACTATGAGCTTTATGCGAAAAATCCCGAAACCAGCGCGCTTTTCCGCTTGCAAGAGCGCGAGGGGGAGGGCACTTTCGTAATGAATGCGAAGGATCTTAGCCTCATTTCGCACGTGCAAAAGATCATGCAAACGGGCGCGATCGACAGCTTCAAAATCGAAGGGCGCACCAAGAGCGAATACTACGTCGCGTGCGCCACGAATGCCTACCGCGCGGCGATCGACGATGCTGCGAGCGATAAATTTGAGGCCGGTGTTTACGAGCGCGAGATCGCGACGCTTAAAAACCGCGGCTTTAGCGACGGATATTTGATAAAGCGCCCGTACGAGCGCGAGGATACGCAAAATTTAGACCGCAGCATCGAGCTTGGCACGCATCAGGTCTGCGCGATCTCGCAGGATGGCGAGTTTATAAGCGTCAAAGATAAAATTTTGCCAGGCGTTTCGTATGAAATTTTTGCTCCGCGCGGCTTTGAAATTTGCCCTTGCAATAATGAGATCGGTGAAATTTACGAGCTTAGCGGCAAGCCGTATTTAAAATTTAAGAGGCTGCAAAGTCGCAGCGGTAAGGAATTTAGCGAGATTCACAGCGGCAATCTAAATGAGATTAAGCTGCCTGCGAAGCTCGCGGAGTTTTGCTTTTTAAGAAAGGAGATAGAATGAAATTTGTTTCTATAATAATGGGCTCAAAGAGCGATTACGAGGTCGTTTACGAGGCGGCTAAAATTTTAAACGAATTCGGCGTAGCGTACGAGATGATCGTATCTTCGGCGCACCGAAGCCCCGCCCGCACGGCAAAATACGTCGCGGACGCTGAGAAAAAGGGCGCGCAGGTTTTCATCTGCGCGGCGGGCATGGCGGCGCATCTTGCTGGGGCGGTCGCTGCGAATACGACCAAGCCGGTGCTAGGCGTCCCGCTCGGCGGCAGCGCGCTTAGCGGCGTAGATGCGCTGTATTCGACCGTGCAGATGCCTGCGGGCATCCCCGTCGCGACGCTTGCGATCGGCAAGGCGGGCGCGAAAAACGCGGCGTATCTGGCGTTGCAAATTTTAGCTTTAAGCGACGAGGTGCTAAGCTCGAAGCTAAAGGCGGATCGCGCGGCAAAAGCGGAGGCGCTGAAAAAGGACTCCGAGCAGATCGAAGTGCTGCTTGAGGGCTAAACTTTGAAAATTTTAAAATTGCGCGAAGGCTTTGAAATTTGCGGCTTAAAGGCTCGCACGAATAACGCAGATGAGGTGAGCGGGCGAGGGATGATCGCAAATTTGTGGGGCGAGTTTTTAAAATTTAACGCTAGCAGAAGCAGCGCCACGAAAAACGAAATTTACGCCGCATATTACGACTACGAAAACGGCGCGCATGGCGAATACTCCGTGCTAATAGGAACTTGCTCGAAGGAAGGGCACCATAAAGAAAGCCACGACGAAGCTTGCGAATCCGCAAATTAGTGCTGCAAAAATGAGCGCGATGAAACCGGCGAAAAATTACATATCGAAGCGGGCGATTACGCGGTTTTTGATTTTGCGAACAAGCCTACGAGAGCTGGCGAATACTGGACCGGAATTTGGAAATTTTTTGAAAGCTCGAAGCTGCAAAGAGCCTTTAAAACGGACTTTGAAAAGCACTCGGAAGATAAAATTTAAATTTACATATCGATAAAAGGATAAAAATGACGTTTTCACAGATTATTTTGACGCTTCAAAACTACTGGCACGAGCAGGGTTGCTTGCTCGTTCAGCCCTACGATATGCCTGCGGGCGCAGGCACCTATCATCAGGCTACCTTTTTGCGTAGCCTAGGAAGCAAACCTTGGCGCGCGGCATACGTAGCACCCTCGCGTCGCCCCACAGACGGACGCTACGGCGAAAACCCAAACCGCTTGGGCGCGTATTATCAGTTTCAGGTGATCTTAAAACCGAGCCCGGATAATATTCAAGAGCTCTATCTAAAAAGCTTAGAGAAGCTGGGGCTAGATCTTAAAAGCCACGATATCCGCTTCGTAGAAGACAACTGGGAGAGCCCGACGCTAGGGGCTTGGGGGCTTGGCTGGGAGGTTTGGCTAGACGGCATGGAGGTGACGCAGTTTACCTATTTTCAGCAGGTGGGAGGCATCACGTGCGAGCTAATTAGCGGCGAGATCACCTACGGGCTTGAGCGCTTGGCGATGTATCTGCAAAACAAAGACGACGTTTACGACATCGTCTGGGACGACAAGGCGGGGCTAGTAACCTATGGCGATGTGCATAAAAGAGGCGAGTTTGAGTTTAGCAAATACAACTTCGAGCTTGCGGACACCGCGATGCTTTTTAATCAATTTGAAAACTGCTTTTGCGAGTGCAAAAGTATCCTAAAGCACGGCCTGGCGCTTCCTGCGTATGATTACTGCATGCTCGCGGCGCACACGTTCAATGTCCTTGACGCGCGCGGAGCGATCTCGGTCACGCAGAGGCAGGATTATATTTTAAAGATCCGCGATCTTGCCAAAAACTGCGCGCTTTGCTATGCAGATCCGCAAAAATACGTCGCCGAGCTGGATGCCGCGACGTGCAGCGATAAAAAAAGCGGCAAAGAGGGCGGCGCGGCAAACGCAAACTCCGCAGGCGCAAATTTAAAAAACGCTTGCGGCAAGCAAAATTCCGCAGACAAAGCGGATGAAAGCGCAAAGTAGGATTTATGAAAACGGGCGAAATTTATGAAATTTTAAACGCTGCTGCGCCCTTTTGCGACGCGGAGGCGTGGGATAATAGCAGGCTTTTGCTCGGAAACTTGGATGATGAAATTTCAAAAATCTATCTAAGCCTAGACGTTACTAGCGAGCTGGTGCGCGAGGCGGAGGCGGGCTCGCTTTTCGTGGTGCACCACCCGCTGATTTTCAGTCCGCTAAAATCGCTTGATCCGCGGCTATATCCCGCAAATTTGATCTATGAGATGATCCGCAAAAATATCTCTCTCATCGCGATGCATACGAATTTTGACAAGCACGTTTTAAACGGGTTCGTAGCGCGCGAAATTTTAAAATTTGAAATTACGGATGAGCGGGAATTTTTGGTTTTCATGCGCGCGGATTTGAGCTTTGAGGCTCTGTGCGCGGATATAAAACGCAAGCTTGGCATCGAGCATCTGCGCGCGGTAAAGACGAAAAATTTCATCCGAAATATCGCGCTTTGTACCGGTAGCGGAAGCGAACTGAATCAAAACTTGGGCGTGGATTGCTTCATCACGGGCGATATAAAATATCACACGGCGCTTCAAAATTTAGAAAACGGCGTGAGTTTGATCGACATAAATCATTTTGAAAGTGAGCGCTATTTTGGGCGCGCGCTCGCACCTTTCTTGCAAAAAAGCGAAATTGAAGTTATAATAAGCGAGCAAAAAAATCCATTTACGTATTATTAAAGGAAAAAGATGAACAAATATTTAAGCCAATTGGTAGAGCTTTGCGAATTCGATAAGCAGCTGGACGGATTTAAGCCTAAAATCGAGGCCGCGCAGGAGAAACTAAGCAAAAAAAGCGGCGAAATTTCAGGCGCAAAAGAGCAGATCGAAACTCTAAATGCGGAGATCGCCGAGCTAAAATCTCAAATTTTACAAGCAAACGCGCAGCTTAGCGCCTTTTCGTCCAAGCTAAAAAGCACGGGCAAAAAAAGCGGCGCGGCAAAAACCGAAAAAGAGATCAAGGCCCTTAGCGTCGAAGAGGACATCGCAAAAGAGCAGCTCGAAGCCACAAACGAGGAGATCGAAAGGCTAGAAAAGATCGTAGCCGCAAAGGAAGCGCTTGTAAAGGAGCAGAGCGAAAAGCAAGAGGCGTTTGAAGCCGAGCTAAAAAGCTTGCAGGAGCAGGTAAGCGCCGAGATGGGCGAGGTTGAGGTCGCTCGCGGCGCGATCTACGCCAAGCGCGATAAGTTAATGCAGGCGATGAACCCCAAAACCGTCTCATTCTACGAAAAGATCCGCAAATGGGCGGGCAATACGGCGGTCTCGCCGGTGCGCAAACAGGCCTGCTACGGCTGCTTTATGCGCATAAGCGACAAGACCTATTCCGCGGTCATCAAAAGCGACGACATCGTAACCTGCCCGTATTGCGGCAGAATTTTATATAAAGAAGCCGAGTGATCTACACCGCCTTGGCGTTTTTGGCGTGGCTTGCAGCTGCGCCTTTTATTTTTATCCTAAGCTTTAAAAAAAAATACCGCACGAGCCTGAAGGCGCGATTTTTTCTATACAAAAACCCTAAATTTAGCCCCGCTGCGGTGCACTTTCACGCTTGCAGCCTGGGCGAGGTAAACGCTCTTGCGCCGCTAATTTCTAAATTTGAGAGCGTCGCGCTTAGCACTACCACGCAGACGGGCTTCGGTGCGGCGCGTGCGCTCACGCCGAACTCTCGCTACCTGCCGTTTGAAAACTGGCTTCCGTTTTGGCTTACGGGCAGCCGCGTGCTGGTGATTTTCGAAGCGGAGCTGTGGCTAAATTTGATCCGCACTGCCAAGGCGCGCGGAAGCTACGTGATCCTGCTAAACGCGCGCATTAGCGACCGCTCGTACGCGAGCTATCTGCGCTTTAAGTTTTACTATCGCAAAGCGTTTGAAAATATCGATCTGGTGCTTGCGCAAAGCGAGCTTGATGCGGCGCGGCTGCGGGAGCTCGGCGCAAAAAATATAAAGGTCGCGGGCAACGTGAAAAGCGCGAATATCGCCGTTGCGACGAAGGACTATTCCGCCGCGTCCGCAAATAGCTTCGTGCTTACGATCTCAAACACTCACGAGGGCGAAGAGGAGCTCATTTTGTCGAATTTAAATGATTTTATAAAATTTCGCAGTTCGCAAAATATGCCCGAAAAATACCAGCGCGCAGCGAGTATCCGCAGCGAGACGGACTTGGCTGCGGCCGAGCTTCACAGCGAGACGGGCTCGACTGAAGCACTAAATTTAAACGCAACTTCTTTGGATGCGGCGACTTCAAGCGACGCTTCGTCCGCTATGCCGAATACGGCGCCTGCGATTGCCGCGCCGCAAAAGCTAAAAATCATCCTGGCGCCGAGGCATCCTGAGCGCTTCGAAAAGGTATGTGAAATTTGCAAGGCTTGGGCGCGCGAGCACGGGCTTAGCTTCGAGCGATTTAGCGAGGGCGCTGGACTTCGGAGCGATTTTATCTTGCTTGATGCCTTCGGCGAGCTAGCGAACTTTTATAAAATTTCAAACGCCGTGATCTTGGGCGGCAGTTTTTTGCGCAATATCGGCGGACATAGTCCGATCGAGGCGGCGAGCTTCGGCGTGCCGATCATCAGCGGGCGATTTTTTAATAATCAAAAGGCGCTGTACGGGCTCGTACAAAATATCGCTCTGTGCGAGGCGAACGAAATTTCAAGCGCTTTAAAAGGGCCGCTAAAGGGGACACGGATAGATAAAATTTGCGATCTGCAAGAGATAGAAAATTTAATCAAGGAAAGAATTTAATGCAAGAAAAAGCCTATAAACTGCTAGCGGCGCAGGAGAACATCTCGCACAATGAAGCCAAGGCCCTCATCGATGCGGGACTTGTAAGCGCTCGCGGCGCAAAGATCGCTCTAGCGCGCGAGATGCTCGGCGAAAATACTAAATTTAGCGTGATGAAGCCCGCAAAACCCGCGATCATTTACGAGGATGAGAACGTTTTGGCGGTCAATAAGCCGCCCTTTATGAGCAGCGAAAATTTGGAAAAAATCTATAAATTCAGCCTTCTAAACCGCCTGGATAAGGAGACTAGCGGCGTCGTGCTGCTATATAAGAACGAAGAATTTCGCGAAGCGGCGATTGCGGAGTTTAAAAATTTACGCGTGAAAAAAAGCTACATCGCGATCGTGAAGGGGATCGTGAGCGAAGAGATGAAATTTGACGAGCCGATTTTGACGATAAAGACCCGAAGCGGCGCGTTTTCTAAAATTTCGCCAAACGGCAAGAGCGCATTTAGTGAGGTTTATCCGCTGATGATAAGCGGCAAAAAATCGCTCGTAAAAGTGCGGATCGAGACGGGCAGGACGCATCAGATCCGCGTGCATCTGGCAAATGCGGGATTCGGCGTAATAGGCGATGAAAAATATGCTAAAAGCCGCGCGAAGCGGATGTTTCTACACTCGTACGAGACCGAAATTTTAGGGTTAAAATTTAAAGCTCCGCTAGGTAAAAGCTTCAACGAATTCGGCTTTGAAATTCCTAAAGAGCTCTGATATTCAATGGCTTTTAAGTTAATTTTAGGTAACATCGCAAGTTTAAAAATTTTATAAGGGATCAAAGTGTTTGAGATCATAAGCGAGTCGTTTAAAAACGCGGTCAATAAATTAAAAACAATCGATGACGAAAAAGCTTTAAAAAACGCCTTGGAGACGCTAAAAAAGGCGCTTTTAAAGGCCGACGTGCACCACAAAGTCGTAAAGGATTTTTTGGCGCTTGTCGAAGCCGATCTTCGTATCGGTACGATAGGACAGAAGCCGTTTTTGCAGTCCATCAAGACAAATTTGACTAAAATTTTAACGGCGCCTAGGGGCAGCAGCCAAGGGTTTGTATTTGCCGGCACGCCTCCTACGGTAGCTTTGATGACGGGACTTCAAGGAAGCGGAAAATCCACAAGCACGATAAAACTTGCGAATTATCTGAAACTTCGTAAAAAAAAGGTCTTGGTTGCGGCGTGCGACTTGCAGCGCTTAGCCGCGGTCGAACAGCTCCGCCAGCTTTGCGAAGCAAACGAGATCGAGCTGTTTTTTATCGAGGGCGAGAGCGATCCGCTAAAGGTTGCGGAAAAAGCGCTAAGCAAGGCTAAAAGCGGGCTTTATGACGTGCTGCTCGTAGATACGGCGGGACGTCTTGCGATCGATGAGGCGCTTATGGCACAGCTTGCGGAGATGAAAAAAGCTTTAAATCCGCATGAAATTTTTTACGTAGCCGACGCTATGAGCGGTCAAGACGGCATTAAAACGGCCGCTAAATTTGATGAAATTTTAGGCCTTACGGGCGTGATCTTAAGCAAATTTGACGCCGATACCAAAGGTGGCGTAGCTCTTGGTATCGCGCAGCAGCTTGGCATCCCGCTTCGCTTTATCGGAACCGGCGAGAAGGTGGCCGATCTGGAAGGCTTCATACCCGATAGAATCACCGGTCGCATTATGGGCGAGGGCGATTTAGCGACGCTAGCTGAGAAAACAAGCGCCGTTTTTGACGAAAGAGAAGCTAAGGCTCTAAACAAAAAGATCAAAAAGGGCGAGTTTAATTTCAACGATTTCGTAAATCAACTAGAGAGCGTGAAAAAGCTCGGTAATATGAAAAATTTGATCGGTATGATCCCGGGGCTTTCCGGCATGGCGAATAAAATAAAAGATATCGATTTGGAAAACTCAAAAGAGATACTTCATATCAAAGCGATGATCAATTCTATGACGCCGAAAGAGCGCGAAAACCCTGATCTGCTAAATAATTCGCGTAAGCGCAGACTTGCTGCCGGCGCAGGGCTTTCGCAGGTGGAGGTGAACCGCTTTTTAAAGCAGTTCGCGGGCGCTTCGAAGCTTGCGAAGAAATTTTCGGGCAAGGGCGGCATGCAGGGGCTTGCCTCAATAGCTCAAAGGCAAAATTTACCGAGATAATCTCTCGGTAGAGTTTGCAGATGTTTAAGTTTTAGCCATCTGCAAGTTCTAAAACTTACAAAAATTTAAGGAGAAAAAATGGCAACAGTTGTTAGGCTTACAAGAATCGGAAGAAAGAAGCAGCCTTTTTACCGCATCGTGGTAACGGATAGCAGGAAAAGACGCGACGGCGGCTTTATCGAGACGATCGGCTTTTATAACCCGTTAAAACAGAGCGATAATATTAAATTCGACGCGGAGCGTTTGGCATACTGGAAGAGCGTAGGCGCGAAGTTAAGCGATAGGGTCGCTCAAATCACAAGCAAATAAAATGGTAGAAAATTTTATAAAAGAATACGCAAAGTTGATCGCCGACTATCCGCAGTCCGTCTCTACGCAAAAGCGGGTCGGTGAAAACTTTACCGAGATCATCGTCTATGCCGACAAGGCCGACACCGGCAAACTCATCGGCAAGGACGGCAAAATGATAAACGCCATAAAGACGGTCATCATCGGCTATAAAGCAAAAGATCCGATCAATTATAAAATTACCGTCAAAGCCAAAGATGCCTGATGATCTTTTAGAGGTCGCGAAGCTCGGTCGGACTATCGGCCTAAAGGGCGCGGTTAAAATTTTCGATCGCAGCGACTTCCCCTCCCAGTTTAAAAAAGGCGCCAAATTTTATCTGCGAAACGGCGAAATTTTAGAAATTCTATCCTTTAACGGCGCAAATTCTAGCGCTATTTTTAAAAATTACGAAAGCGTAGAGGCGGCGGCAAATTTAACTAACCAAATTCTTTACCGTAGCAAAGAGGACACGCGAAAATTTTGCAAATTGCAAAAGGGCGAGTTCTTTTACTTCGATATTATCGGGCTTGAAATTTATGAAGACGGCGCTGTTTTGGGGCGCGTAAGAGACATATTGCAGATCGGAAGCGGTTATCTTTTTGAGGTAGAAACGGATGAAAGCTTAATCTTACAGGCTCTGCCGAAAGAATTTTTCATTCCCTACGTGGACGCCTATGTGAAAGAAATTTCGCTTAGCGAGCGTAAAATTTTTACGCAAAACGCGCGTGCGATTTTGGAAAATTCATGAATTTTATCTTCATCTCGCTGTTTGAAAATCTCATCGCGCCCTATTTTGAGGACTCGATTTTAAAACGTGCGGTCGATAAGAAAATAATCTCGACGCATTTTTTTAACCCGCGAAATTTCACGACAAATCGGTATAAAAAGGTAGATGATTATATGATCGGCGGCGGTGCGGGGCTTTTGATCGGCACGGAGCCGCTTGCCGGGACTATAGAACACGTAAGAGCTAAATTTAAAAATGCGAAGTTTATCTATCTCTCGCCCGCCGGTAAAAAATTTAACCAAAACGATGCTAAGCGCCTAAGCAGCCAAGATAATTTATGCTTTATCTGCGGGCGCTACGAGGGGATCGATGAGCGTATAGTCGAAAGGTATGTAGATGAAATTTTTTGCATCGGCGATTTCGTCCTTACCGGCGGCGAGCTCGGCGCGCTTTGCATGTGCGATGCGATAAGCCGCAATATAAAAGGCGTTTTGGGCAACGAAAGCTCGCTCGTCGAAGAAAGCTTTGAAGGCGGAATTCTAGAGGCGCCTGCATTTACAAAGCCTGATGTTTTTGAAAATTTACCTATAGTTTCAGAGTTTTTAAAGGGTAATCACGCTAAAATGCGCAGCTTAAAAAATCAAATGGCGCTATGCAAAACGAGGTTCTTCCGCCCGGATATGTACCGAAAGATCGCCAGAAATAAAGGAAATTTATGAAAAACAAGTATATCCAAGCGTTTGAGGACGCTCAGATCACAAGCAAAAGTGTGCCTGATTTCCGTGCCGGCGACACCTTAAAGGTAGCCATCAGGATCAAAGAGGGCGATAAGAGCAGAATTCAAAATTTTGAAGGCACCTGCATTGCGCGTCGCGGAAACGGCGTCAGCGAGACTTTTATCATTCGCAAGATCGGCGCAAATAGCGTCGGCGTAGAGAGAATTTTCCCGATCTACAGCGAGAGTATCGAAAGTATCGAGGTTTTAAGAAAAGGACGCGTTCGCCGCGCGAAGTTATTTTACCTACGCGACAGACGCGGTAAAGCGGCTAAAATCAAAGAACTTCGAAAATAATCCTTTAAATTTACGCTTCCCAATTCAAAAGGAAGCTCTTTTTATAATGCGCGAGATTTTAAAAAATTTCGCGCAAAATCTACTCGCATTAAATCTAAAATTTTACAACTTTTCCATTAAAATTTTTAATTTTAAACTGCCTAAAAATCGTCTTTCTCGATAGAAAAAGATAAAATATATCCTGATTTTATTTGCGTTTAAAAATATTACTATAAAATGCAAATTTTAATTTAGAAAGCTCGCGCTAAATTTGAGAATTCGGCCGAGTAAAATTTATTCAGTAAAGAGCGAGATGTGATTTTTTTAGGCATTGACGTAGGATCAACCACTGTTAAAACGGTAGTTTTAAACGATAAATATGAAATTTTAAGCAAGAGCTACGAGAGGCATTTGGCAAAGCCCAAGGAGCTGGTACTGGATAAAATTTTGCAAATCCAAAAAACCTATACAGGCGAGCAATTCAGCGTCGCCATAGCGGGTTCGGCGGGTATGGGTATCGCCAAAAATTGCAAAATTCCGTTCGTCCAAGAGGTTTTCGCTACCTCGCTCGGCGTCAAGCGAATGTTTCCAAAGACCGATGTCGTAATCGAGCTGGGCGGCGAGGATGCTAAAATTTTATTTCTCACGGGCGGGCTTGAAGAGCGTATGAACGGCTCATGCGCGGGCGGTACCGGCGCATTTATCGATCAGATGACCAACCTTTTGCATCTGGATATCACGGAGCTCGACCGCCTAAGCTTTGCGGCTAATAAAATTTACCCGATCGCCTCACGTTGTGGCGTATTTGCTAAAAGCGACATTCAGCCGCTACTAAATCAGGGCGTTAGAAAAGAGGATATTTGCGCTAGTATCTACGCCGCGGTCGTCGAGCAGACGATCTCAGGGCTTGCGCAGGGTCGCGAGGTCAAGGGCAATATCCTATTCTTGGGCGGTCCGTTGTTTTTCCTAAAAGGCCTTCAGAAGCGCTTTAAAGAGGTGCTAAAGCTTACCGACGAAACCGCGACCTTTCCCGACATCGCGCCTTACTTCGTGGCTTACGGCAGCGCGCTGTACGCAAAAGATACGGGCGAGACGTTAAATTTAGAGGAAACGATCGCGCTTTTAAAAAAGGAACCCGACAGAACCGCGCTGGAAGCCGAGCCGCCGCTTTTCAAAGACAGAGCGGAATTTGACGAGTTCACCGCTCGCCATGCCCGCGCGAGCGTGCCTAAAGTGGATATCCACACCTACAGCGGAGATGCGTATTTGGGCGTGGATTGCGGCAGCACCACGATAAAAGTCGTGCTGATTGGCACAAACTACGAGCTGCTCTATAAATTTTACTCCTCCAACAAAGGCGATCCCGTCGATATCCTGCTGCCGCGTCTTAAGGAGCTATACGATCTTTGCGAGGGTCGCATCAAGATCAAGGGCAGCGGCGTTACCGGCTACGGCGAGGATCTCATTAAAACCGCCTTTCGCTTTGATTACGGTATCGTCGAGACGATCGCGCATTACAGCGCTGCGCGCCACTTCAATCCGAAAGTAGATTTTATCATCGACATCGGCGGGCAGGACATCAAGTGTTTCTCCATTAAAGATGGCAATATCGATTCTATCGTGCTAAATGAGGCGTGCAGCTCGGGCTGCGGCTCGTTTTTGCAGACCTTTTCAAATTCCTTGGGCTACGACATCAAAGATTTTGCAAACTTAGCCCTTTTTGCAACCCACCCCGCCAAGCTCGGCAGCCGCTGCACGGTATTTATGAACTCTTCGGTTAAGCAGGCTCAAAAAGACGGCGCTACGATCGAAGATATCAGCGCGGGTCTTGCTATTAGCGTCATAAAAAATGCGATTTACAAGGTCATTCGCGTGCGAAACGCCGATGATCTTGGGCAAAACATCGTAGTGCAGGGCGGTACCTTTTTAAACAATGCCGTGCTACGCGCTTTTGAAAAAGAGCTCGGCAAGGACGTGATCCGTCTAGATATCAGCGAGCTTATGGGTGCATACGGCGCGGCGCTTTTTGCCAAAAATAACGCAAACGAGCGCACTAATATGATCAGTCGCGCCGAGCTTGAAAACTTTACCCACCGCAGCGAATTTAGCGTCTGCAAGCTCTGTACGAACAAATGCCCGCTTACGATCAGCTACTTCGGCGATACTAAATTTGTCTCGGGAAATAAGTGCGAGCGCGGCGCGGGCAAGGAGATCCGCCACGACATTACGAATTTATTTGAGTTTAAAAACGAGCTTTTGCGAAAATATCGCAAGCCACCGAAGCAGGATGCGCCGCGGGTTGGAATTCCGTTTGTTTTGAATATGTTTGAGATGATCCCGTTTTGGAGCGCGTTTTTTGAAAATTTAGGCATGAGCGTCGTGCTGTCGCAAAAGCCGCGAAAAGAGACGCTGTTTTTGGCAAGCCAGAGCATCCCGAGCGACACCGTCTGCTACCCGGCTAAAAGCGTGCACGGCCACATCTACGATCTGCTAAATAAGAGCGTCGATTTTATATTTTATCCGTGTATGAGCTACAGCCTAGATGAAAATATCAGCGAGAACTGCTACAACTGCCCCGTAGTCGCATACTACCCCGAGCTGATACGCGCGAACGTAGGCGCGCTGGAGGAGAAAAAATTCCTCTACCCGCACGTGGATCTTAACATGCAAGATTCGTTTTGCAAAACGATGCAGGCTGAGCTCGCAGACGCCGGGTATAAATTTCACTCCGACGCTGTGAAAAACGCCGTCTTGCAAGGCCTTAAGGAGCTGCAAAACTATAAAAATACCATTTTAATAAAAGGCGAGGAGGCCCTAAAGGAGATCAATGCAAGCGGCGCGCCCGCCATTGTGCTAGCGGGTCGCCCGTATCATATCGACAAGACGATAAATCACGGTATCGATCGCTATCTAAATTCCTTGGGCTTTATAGTGCTTAGCGAGGACGCGCTGCCGCTTAGCAGGGTGCAGACGAAAAGCCTTAATCAATGGACCTACCACGCCAGGCTTTATAGCGCAGCGCGGTTCATCTGTAAATACCCGCGCATGCAGCTGGTGCAGTTAGTCAGCTTCGGCTGCGGGATCGATGCGATCACGGGCGACGAGGTGCGCGACATACTGCGCCAAAACGGTAAAATTTACACTCAACTTAAAATCGACGAGGTTACGAACCTAGGTGCGGTCAAGATCCGCCTGCGTAGCCTAAAAGCGACTATGATAGAGCGCGAGAGGCAAGGCGCGCAACAAGAAGCAAGAAAGGATGCGCGCTAATGTTTGCTAAATTTACAAAAGATATGAAAGCCACCCACACGATCCTAATCCCTACGATGATCGATCCGCATTTTCGCTTTATGCAAGGCGTGCTGCGCGACGAGGGTTATAAGAGCGTCTTGCTCGGCGAAAATCGTCAAAATATCGTCGAGGAAGGGCTTCGCAGCGTGCATAACGACATGTGCTACCCCGCGCTGCTCGTCATCGGGCAGTTTATCGACGCGCTAAAAAGCGGCGAGTTTGATACGCACAAAGTAGCGCTTCTCATCAGCCAAACGGGCGGCGGCTGCAGAGCGAGCAACTATATAAATTTGCTTCGTAAAGCGCTTGAAGACAGCGGCTTTAGCTACGTCCCCGCGATCTCGTTAAATTTCGGCTCGCTAGATGAGAATGAATTTAGCCTCGGAAAAAAATCGCTTCTAAAGCTCTTTGCCGCGATATTTTACGGCGATTTGATGATGGGGCTGTATAATCAGTGCAAGCCCTATGAAAAGATCAAAAACCAAACGAATGAAATTTACGAATTCTGCGCCGAGCGGATCAAAAATTTGACCGATCAAAGATCGTTTTTCAATCTCAAGAAAAATTTCAAATTTATCCTCTCGCAGTTCGCTAAAATCGAGCGCGACGATAAGCCGCGAGTAAAAGTGGGCATCGTGGGCGAAATTTATCTCAAATACTCGCCCATCGGCAACAATGGCTTAAACGCCTACCTCATTCGCGAAAACGCCGAGCCCGTAAATACGGGGCTGATGGACTTCGTGCTTACCTGCATCTACGATGCGGTTTACGACAAGCAGCTCTACGGAAAGGGCGGCGCGGCGTATTACGGCTCGCTTGCGGTCGCTAAAGTAGTGGAATTTTTCCAGCGCATGATGATTAAGCAGATGAAGCGTTTTGGCTTTCGCGCGCCGAGCCCATTTAGCGAGGTTCGCGCCGCCGCCGACGGCTACATCGGTCACGGCGTGAAGATGGGCGAGGGCTGGCTGCTGACGGCGGAGATGGTCGAGTTTATGCGTCACGGCATACAAAACGTCGTGTGCGCGCAGCCCTTTGGCTGCCTGCCAAACCACATCATCGCGCGCGGAATGATCCGAAAGATCAAGCAGAACTACCCGCAAGCAAACATCGCCGCAATCGATTATGACCCGGGCGCAAGCGCGGTAAATCAAGAAAACCGCATAAAGCTGATGCTTGCTAACGCAAATCGAAAGTAGCGCGCCGCATATCAAAAAGAGCTTTGGAATTTTAAAATTCCAAAGCCTGCCATAAAATTTTAAAATTTAAAAGCAAGCTCGCGATGACGGTTAAATTTTGACGCACAAATGGCCCGCTTCCTTTCGCGAAATTTCCTCGAGATTTTGAAATTTTAAAATCTCGGTAGCATCCTTGCGCTTCTTTTGCCTCTTCCGTGCATTCCGGCTTCAGCTCTTACGAAATTCATCGTAATTTTATACAAATCCGCGCGAAATTCTACGCGTCGCCGCCATGGAATTCCACCACAGAATTCTATTCCGCTGCGCCGTAAAATTCCACTCTCATTAAGGCAAAATTTAATACAATCCGTCTTTAAATTTTACGAAGGAAGTTTATGAAATTTTGGATTTGCGGCGCGGTTTTGGCACTATGCTGTGGGATTTTTAGCGGATGCGCGAGTAAGAATTTGCCGGGCTACATGCAAGGGCGCGAGCATATCATCGCTATGAGCGCGGAATCCAGCGGTCAGCTGCGTATGAGCGGCGAGATTTATGATTACGTATTTGATGCGAATCTTAGCGCCGTGCGCGCCAAGGTCGCGAGTCTGGCGTCGCTAAATAAAGACGCGATAAGGCGCAACGTAAGCATGCTCACGATCGACAGATACAATGAAGGCAGTGATGCCGCATATATCCAGCACGAAATCGAGCTCGTAAAATACGATCTACCGCTATCCGCGCAGGCTAAACTGATGGACGACCCAGAGCAGCTGGAGCCCGCGTATAGTTCTACGTTTCGCTACTCTTATCTGATCGAAGGCAAATATTTTAAGCGCCTAAAAGATCACGACGAGCTACGCAGATCGCACCGCCTAGGCGTGCCGATCGAGTACCCCGCGCGTATAGCGGTCGATAGCGGGATCAAAAGCGAGCGCGATGCGAAAATGGATACCGACATACAAGGACTCATCGTAATGCCGCTAATGATGCCAGTGCTGCTTTTAGGCAGTATCCTCGGTAGCTAAAATTGACTGAATCACGGAAGTGAAATTTTATTGATTTAAATTCTAAAGTAGTGGCGGACAGAGAGGGATTTGAACCCTCGAGCCCCGGTTAGAAGCTGCACCCTTAGCAGGGGTGTGGTTTCGGCCACTCACCCATCTGTCCACAAAAAGAAATCGCATTATACATAACTAATCTAATAATGGGCTTAAATTAGCTCAGCTCGCAGAATTTATCACCACTCTGATATTTTGAGCTGACGGCACAAAGAGCTATAATGAGTCAAAACACTCGGCGTAGATAATTTATACTTGCTTACATAGCTTCTGCGAAACTTAAAACTTACGCGAGCTTTTAAAGTATGTGCGAGCAAAAATTTTGCGTCCATGCGTTATTTTGCGGCGAAATTTTAAAATTTTAAATTTTTCTAGGGCGCGAATTTTAAAATCCGGCTTACAAACAAAATTTCAAAACCCCGTGCAAGTGCAAAATTTTAGAATTTAGGGTTTTACGATCTGCGTAATTCTAAAATTTTAAGCATATTTAAGCTTTAAAATTTCGAAAATTTCAAAGCTTAAAAATTTCAATAATTTTGGTTGTGAGGATTTTAAAATTTGGAATTTTTTAAAATTCCAAATTTTAAGATTGATTACGCTCTAAGATTACGCAAAGATAAAAGCCTTAAAAATTCTAAGAATTCCAAAGGCTAGAAATTCTAAAATTTCAATATCAATCAGATTCTAAAACCCCGTTAGCTAAAGCCTTTAAAATCCCAAGAATTCCAAACGTGCGCGATTTATTCGCCTAGAGCTTTGTCGATGAGCTTGACGTCTTCGCTTGCGTTGCCGTCGATGACTAGGGCTTGATCGCCGCCACTTACAGCGCTTTTTCCGTTAAATTTTGCGCCCACTTCGATGCCGAAGCTTTGCGATAGCACGTCGCCTACGAGCACACCGCCGCCTAGCAGCTCGACGAGCTCGGCTTCGATATTGCCGAAAAATTTGCCGCTGATTACGATATGCTTGGCCCTAATCGAGCCGCGCGCGGTACCATTTTTACCGATGACGACGGTGTTATCGGAGATCACGTCGCCTTCGACATTGCCATCGATATGCAAAATGCACGACAGGTGCAGCTCTCCTTTGATGAGCGTGCCTGACGAGATTATTGTTGTTTGAGCGGTGTTTGCATCGCCTTTATTAAAGATTGCCATGGGACATCTTCCTCCTTAGTAAAAATTTCTTTGTAATTTTTTTCGTTCCAGTTGATGAAATTTAGCGGATCTAACGGCAGCTGCAAAAATCTAATCTCGTAGTGCAGATGAGGCCCGGTGCTAAGCCCAGTGTTGCCGCTAAAAGCGATAAGATCGCCTTTGTTTACAAACTCGCCTACTTTGCGAGTTAAATTTGAATCCAAATGCGCATATCGTGTCGTAAAGCCGTAGTTGTGGCGAATCTCGACTAGATTGCCATAGCCAGTAGCGCCAGCGCCGCTGTATTGGATGATACCATCTGCAGGCGCGTAGATAGGCGTTTTGGGCGGAGTGCGCAGATCGACGCCTGGGTGAAACTGCTTGCGCTTTAAGATAGGATGGTTGCGCCAGCCGAATTTCTCGCTGAGTTGATGAGTGCGCATTACCCTGCCGTTTGGGATCTGCATAAAAATTTCTTTTATCAGCGCGTCGGAGAATTTTTCGTTGATGATCTTTTGCGCGCGCTCTTTAATCTCTTGTTCGGAAGTAGGCTTGATGTGAGATAGGCGGTCGATCGCGCGCTCATCCTCCTCAGGATCAAGCCCAAACTGATGCTCTAAATCCGAAATTTTACCCTCGATGGCTTCAAATTCCATCTGACTTGCCGCGATACCGTCGCGAAGTTTTTGATTTAGCTCGTTAAGCTCGGTTTTAGTTCGCGAAAGGCTGTCGATTTTAGAGCCCAGATACCTGATATATAGTGCACCTGTGACGAAAACAGTAAAAACAAATAGTACCAAATATAACGCGATCTTTTTGATGATTTGCGAAAGCAAAAAATTCCTAGAGCCGTTAAGGTCGGTTATGGTTATCATAAATTTGTTTTTCATAATGCGGCATTATAATGCAGCATAGCTGAAATTTCAAAAAAATTGTAGATAAATTTAAAAGCTATTTAATTTCAAAATTTCACTAAAAGATAAAATTTATTATTTAGTATAATTATAATTTAAGCAAATCTTGCTATAATTACAGCAATTTTAAATAAAGGAGACACAATGTCAAAAACGGTAAAACAACTAAACAAACTTCAGGCGGACGCTCATGCGTTCTTTGTTGCATTCCACGATTATCACTGGAATGTTAAGGGCTTACAATTCGCGCAGGTTCACGCTTACACCGAGAAAGCATACGACGAGATGGGCGAGCTTTTCGACGATATGGCTGAGCGCGCGCTTCAAATAGGTGGCAAGGCCGTAACTAAGGCCAAGGATCTAATTGAGCTTTCAAAAGACGCTCCGATTAGCGTAAAAGACAGCTATAGCGTATCTGAGGTACTCGAGGATGTTAAAAAAGCCTATGAGTATTTAGTAAAAGAATTTAAAAAGCTTCAAGAAGTAGCCGAAGAAGAGGGCGACGATACGACTTCAAATATTGCGCAGGATCACTACGGCGATTATGAAAAACGCCTATGGATGCTAAGCTCAATGCTAAGCAAATAATCCTCGCAAATCCTTTCAAAATTTTTAGGGGCATATGCCCCCTAAAACTTAAATCTACTATTTAAATTTTTAAAATTCTAAGATTATGATTTCACACTAAAATTTTAAATTCTGCTTGAAAACTAAAGCCGAATCGCTCATTCAAAGCAAAATTCATGTAGGTTTTAAATTTCATATAATTGAAATTTAACTCATTCGCCATGTAAAAGCATAACTCTTTTTATAAAGCTCGGTTTCATTTAAAATTTTGCCGCGTCGTTAAAATTTCTTGTCGATTTCAAATTTCGTAGCCGTAAAAATTCTAAAAGCCAAGGCTTTGTAGCTAAAAAACAGCATTTGCTAAGAGCTAGTTTGTGATAAATTTTATATTGCTCTTTAGTATCTGATGATAAATTTTAGCTTATAGTTTTACTATTTTGATTATTTTTAAAATCTCGGTGCTTATAAATGAAGCGGAATTTTAAAAATTTCAAAGAATTCCGCAAAATTTTGCAATTTCACGGAATTTTGATTTTAATAGAATTTGGTTCGAGCCTTAAAAATTCTCTTCGGTATTGCGGTCGCTGACACGGTCCCACGGTAGCTTCATTCCGCCGAGGATATGAAAGTGCAGATGCATCACCTCCTGACCCCCGTTTTCGCCGCAGTTGCAAACGAGACGGTATCCGCTCTTATCAAGCCCCATTTTGCGAGTTACTTCTTGGATAAAAGCGCTCATTTTACTCATCACTTCAGGAGGCGTTACTTGGAAGTTTTCGTAGCATTTTTTAGGGATCGCCAGGATGTGGATAGGCGCTTTTGGATTGATGTCGTGGAATGCCAAAAATTCATCGTTCTCTAACACTTTGTTGCACGGGATTTCGCCGTTTACGATCTTTTCAAAGACGTTCATTTTAGATCCTTTTATGAGGTTGAAATTTAGCCGCGATTATAGCCAAAAAATCCAAACACGCAAATTTACCTAGCTTTTATCAAATTTTAACTACAATCGCGCCATTAAATTTAACCACAAGGATAGAATTTGCAAGAGATTAAAGCAAAAATCGACGCCGCATCGAGCCTAAGCGAGCTGGAAGCCGTGCGCTTGGAGCTTTTCGGCAAAAAAGGCATCATAACGGCGCTTTTTTCCGAGCTCAAATCCGCAGCGCCCGAGCAGAAAAAAGAGCTTGCCGTAAGCGCGAATGAAAAGCGCGATTATTTCAGCGAGCTCATCGCTGTAAAAAGGGCGAGCCTGGAAGCGGCGGAGCAAAAAGAGGCGATGAAAAATGAAGCAATCGACGTCACGCTTTTTAACGAAAACGTAAGCTGCGGCGCGCTGCATCCCGTGATGGAGACGATGGATAAGATCATAGATTACTTCATCGCGCAAAATTTCAGCGTCGAAAGCGGCCCGCTCATCGAGGATGACTTCCATAATTTTGAGGCGCTAAATTTACCCAAATACCACCCTGCACGCGATATGCAAGATACGTTTTATCTAAATGACGGGCGGCTGCTACGCACGCACACCAGCGGCGTTCAGATCCGCACGATGGAGAAATTTAAAGCTCCGCCGGTGCGTATGATCGCCCCGGGCGCGGTCTTTCGCCGCGATATGGATCTAACCCACACGCCGATGTTTCATCAAGTAGAAGGTCTCGTAGTCGAGCAGGGAGACCGCGTGAGCTTTGCAAATTTAAAATACGTTTTAGAGGAATTTTTGCGCTATATGTTTGGAGACGTAAAGGTGCGCTTCCGCCCGAGCTTCTTTCCGTTTACGGAGCCTAGCACTGAGGTCGATATCAGCTGTATTTTCTGCCACGGCGAGGGATGCCGCGTCTGTAAGCAGACGGGCTGGCTCGAGGTGTTAGGCAGCGGTGTGGTCGATCCTAACGTCTTTAAAGCGGTGGGCTGGAAAAACGTCAGCGGATACGCATTTGGGCTCGGCGTGGAGCGCTTTGCGATGCTGCTGCACGGTATCCCCGATCTGCGCTCGCTATTTGAAGGCGATATTAGATTATTGGAGCAGTTTAAATGATAATAACGAGAAATTGGTTGCAAGAGTGGATCGACATAAGCGAAATTTCAAGCGAAAGGCTACTTTCTACGCTAAATTCCATCGGTCTTGAGGTTGACGCTCACGATAAAATTTCGCTTCCTAAAGGCGTCGTCGTAGGACTCGTAAAAAGCAAGCGTCGTCACGAGAATTCCGATCATCTAAATGTCTGCGAGGTTGATGTCGGTAAGCAGAGTCTGCAGATCGTCTGCGGTGCAAAAAACGTCGAGGCAGGGCAATATGTCGCGGTTAGCCTAATCGGTACCGTGCTTCCTGGCGGACTTGAGATAAAGCCTGCCAAACTTCGCGGCGTGGAGAGCTTTGGTATGATCTGTTCGGCAACCGAGCTTGGACTTGCTAAGACGAATGATGGCATTATGGTGCTTGATAGCAGCATCGGCGAGCTCGTGCTCGGTAAAGAGCTGCGCGAGTATAAAATTTTTAATGATGATCTTATCGAGATTGAGCTTACCGCTAATCGCGGCGACTGCCTTAGCATCTTAGGCATAGCGCGCGATCTAGGCGCAGCGCTTGATCTGCCGCTAAAGGAAAAGCACGAATTTGAAGATGCCGACGGAGCACCTGGTATCGGTAGAATTTTAAGCGTGCGTGCAAGCGATGAGGTAAGCGCTAAATTTGCTTTTCGAGCTTATGAGATCAAAGGCGAGCTGAAGTTAAATTTAAAGCAGACCTTGCGTCTTGCAAGCGTTGGTATTTTGCAAAGCTGCGCGGTGCAAAATTTCATCAACTACGCTACTCACTCTACCGGAGTATTGCTGCGCGCTTATGATTTTGAAAAGATCGCTTCCGCAGATGGCAAGGTAGCGCTTGACATAAAGCCTATGCCAAACGGCGAGTTCGGCGTTTATGCGGGCAAGAGATTGCTTAGCGTAGCAGGGATTTGCCAAGACGCAGAGCTAAAGGCGTGTTGCAGTAGCAAAGTGGTGCTATTAGAGGCAAACTACACCGCGCCACTAATTATCGCCAAAGCAGTAAACGAAAACAAAGGCCTAAAAGGCGACGAGCATGTGTATCGCTCAAGTAGAGGCAGCGAGCCAAAGCTTAGGCTAGGGCTCGATCTGCTATTTAGATTGCTACTTAAAAATAAAGCCGTTAGCCTATATGCGGGCACACAAAAGATTTCAAATGCTTTGGAGCCGCTTATAGTGGGCTTTAGCGAAAAAGAGATAAACTCAATGATCGGCGCGCAAATTCCGCGCGATAAGATCGTAAAAATTTTAAAAAGGCTGGGCTTTGATGTGGGCGTCGAAGCCGATCTAATCACCGCCAAGGTGCCGCCTTTCCGCCACGATATCGTAAATTCTCACGACGTGTGCGAGGAGATCGTGCGTATCGTGGGCATCGACAATATCGCCGCCGCGCCGCTAAGCTTCTACGAAAAAAACCGCCTAAACGATACCTACGTAAGCTTATGTAATGGACGCAAGCTTCGCAGCAAGGCGGCAGCAGTGGGATTTTTCGAGTGCGTACATTATGTATTTGACGACGGCAAGGCGCTAGAAAGCTTAGGCTTTAAGCCGTGCAAGGTTAAAATTTTAAATCCGATCAACGGCGAGTTAGACGCGCTAAGACCGACGCTGATTAATCATCTGTTGGAGTCTGCTGAGCGAAATTTAAAGAATTCCCGCAGAAGCGTCAAGCTTTTTGAGCTAGGAGAGGTGTTTGATGCGGACGGTAAACAGAGCCTAAGGCTGGGCTTTATAGTTAGCGGACTAAAAGCCGAGCCCTCTATCGCGGCCGGCGCAAAACCCGCTGCGGTGGATTTTTTGTATTTTGCAAATTTAATCCAAAGCATCATCGGTAAATTTAACGTTAGACTCCCAAGCGAAAATTTGAAATTTTTAAGCGAATTCGAGCAAGCTCAGATCGAGCAAGGCGGGCAGATAGTGGGCTTTATCGGGCGCGTGGATTACGCCGTAGAAGCAGGGCGCGATCTGGATAAAAGCTATCTGTGCGAGATCGATTTTTCCAAGCTTAAATTTGAAAATATCGTAGCGGACGTTTATTCGAAGTTCCCTAGCGTATCGCGCGATCTAAGTATTTTGGTGCCGAGCGGAATGCGTTTCGAGCAGATTAAGCAGTGTATAGACGCCCTTAAAATCGAGGCACTAAAGGAATTTATCCCGAGCGATCTTTACAGTGACGAAAGCCTGGGCGATTCAAAGAGCCTGACGATCAGACTTGTATTTCAAGACCTTCAAAAAACGCTCTGCGACGAGGAAGTCGCGGGCTTTACCGATAAAATTTTAGCCGCTCTTAGCAGCGAGCTGGGACTTGGGCTGCGATGAGAATTTTTGCGCAAGCGGGCCCTTTGCGGGCGGAGATTTCAAATATCGCCGCGGATAAATCGATCTCGCACCGTGCGGCGATCTTTTCGCTGCTAGCGGAGGGGACGAGTAAAATTTCAAACTATCTAGCCGCCGAGGATACGCTAAATACTCTAAAGATCGTGGAGCTTTTGGGCGCTCGCGTACAGCGCGTAGAGGGCGAAATTTTAATCACTCCGCCGGAGGTTATCAAAGAGCCTAACGTCCCACTTGATTGCGGTAACTCTGGCACCGCGATGCGGCTATTTATGGGCTTTTTGGCAGGACGCGAGGGATTTTTCGTGCTGTGCGGCGATCGGTATCTAAGCGAGCGCCCGATGAGGCGCGTTGCGGATCCGCTTTGCAAAGTAGGCGCTAAAATTTACGGACGAGTAGGCGGCGAAAAGGCGCCGATTGCGGTGCTGGGGCAAAAGCTTGGGTATTTTGAATACGCGAGTAAGATTGCGTCCGCGCAGGTAAAGACCGCTCTGATTTTAGCGGCCTTGCGCGGCAGCGGATGTAAATTTAGCGAGCCCGAGCTTAGCCGTGATCACAGCGAGCGGATGCTAAAAGCGATGGGTGCGCAAATTTCGCGAAACGGCCTTGGGATCGAAGTCGCGCCGCTTAGCTCGCCGCTTAAACCGCTTGAAATTTTTATCCCAAACGATCCAAGCTCGGCGTTTTTCTTCGCGGTTGCCGCAGCGATAATCCCTGGCTCGCGCATCGTGCTAAAAAATATGCTGCTAAACAAAACCCGCATAGAGGCGTATGAAATTTTAAAACGCATGGGCGCCGAGGTTAAATTTAATAAAACGAGCGAAATTTACGAGCAGATCGGCGACATAGAGGTCGCTTACGCGCCGCTTCACGCCGTGGAGGTGAGCGAAAATATCTCATGGCTGATAGACGAGGCGCCTGCGCTTGCGATCGCTTTTGCTTGCGCACAAGGAAGTAGCGTGCTCAAAAATGCCGCCGAGCTGCGCGTAAAGGAGTGCGACCGCATAAAGGTAACCTGCGAAGGGCTTCGCGCCTGCGGTATCAAGGCGCGCGAGCTGCAGGACGGCTGGCAGATCGAAGGCGGCGAGGCGAACGCGGCGATCATCACGCCGTGCGGCGATCACCGTATCGCAATGAGTTTTGCGATTTTAGGCCTAAGATCGGGGATGATCATCGAGGATAGCGATTGTATCGCGACGTCGTTTCCGAACTTCGCCGCGATTTTAAGACAGATCGGAGCCGGCGTTGAAGATTGAGATGGCCAAAAGCTACGGCTTTTGCTTCGGCGTCAAGCGCGCGATCAAGATCGCAGAAAGCGCCGGCGAGGCCGCTACGATCGGCGAACTGATACATAACGCCGAAGAGATCAACAGGCTAAGGCAAAATTTCGGCGTCAAAACCTTAGAGGGCGTTAGCGAGATCAAGGACGAGCAAAAGCTCATCATCCGCACCCACGGCATCCAAAAGGACGATCTACAAAACCTAAAGGCGCAAAATAAGCAGCTCATCGACGCTACCTGCCCCTTCGTGACCAAGCCGCAGCAGATCGTAGAAAAGATGAGCGCGGAGGGTTACGACATCGTGATCTTCGGCGATAAAAACCATCCCGAGGTAAAGGGGGTGAAATCCTACGCAAAATCGCGCGTATTCGTGATCATGGATACGAAGGAGCTGCAAGACGTCAAGCTCGGCTCGCGCGTGGCGGTCGTTTCGCAAACGACGAAAAAGATAGAAAGCTTTACCAAAATCGCGGATTTTTTGATGCAGCGCGCGAGGGAGCTGAGAATTTTTAATACGATTTGCAATGCGACGCTGGAAAATCAAGAGGCCGTAAAAAGCCTGTCGCAAAAGGCCGACGTGATGATAATCGTAGGCGGGAAAAATTCCTCCAACACCAAGCAGCTTTTTTTAATTTCACAAAATTTTTGCAAAGACAGCTATCTCATAGAAAACGAAAGCGAGCTTGAACGCTCGTGGTTTGAAAACAAAAGCCTCTGCGGCATCTCCGCAGGAGCTAGCACGCCTGATTGGATCATCAAAAAAGTAGTGGCGCGAATCGAAAATTTAACGCAGAATTTATAAGCCCTCTTATCAAATTTACTCTTAGAAATTTATCAAATCGAAAGCAAATTTTGGCTAGAATCGCGCATTTTAGTTCTTTTCAAAAAAAGCACAAATAAATTTAAAGGAAGCATATGGCTGAGGTGAACGAGAAGGTTC